>JAJZDV010000010.1:25528-41701 GCA_021846025.1 Pseudomonadota bacterium | reverse complement strand
TTGAGCACGCGGTGAGCGACATGACCAAGATCGCTGGGCAGCGCCCCGTGGTGACCAAGGCTCGTAAAGCTATTGCTGCATTCAAGGTGCGCGAGGGCATGCCCATCGGGTGCTCCGTGACATTGCGTGGCCGTCGGATGTATGAATTCCTGGATCGTCTGGTCACGGTTGCTCTCCCGCGTGTGCGCGATTTTCGTGGTGTCTCATCGCGCGCTTTTGACGGCCGAGGCAACTACAACATCGGCGTCAAAGAGCAGATCATTTTTCCTGAGGTTGAGTATGACAAGGTCGATGCGTTACGCGGCCTCAATATCAGTATCACAACCTCGGCAAAATCGGATGACGAGTGTAAGGCTCTGCTTTCCGCTTTTCGTTTTCCATTCAAGAACTGAGATGACATGGCCAAGCTTTCATTGATCAATCGCCAGGAAAAGCGCGAAAAACTCGTCGAAAAATTCGCTGCCAAGCGTGCTGCCTTGCAGGCTGTCATCGCTGATATGAGCAAATCGCACGACGAACATCTGCAGGCGCGTTACGCCTTGCAGCAGCTGCCACGCAATGCAAATCCAACCCGACTGCGCAATCGCTGCGCGCTGACCGGGCGCCCGCGCGGTACGTTTCGCAAGTTTGGATTGGGTCGCAACAAGATTCGTGAACTGGCTTTTCGCGGGGAGATCCCCGGCATCACCAAGTCCAGCTGGTAAGACGGCTAGCGGAACTCTCCGGAGAATATCAATGAGCATGAGTGATCCTATTGCCGACATGCTGACGCGCATCCGTAACGCGCAGATGGTCGAAAAAGCCACTGTCAAGATGCCCGCATCGAAGATAAAGGCTGCTATTGCACAAGTGTTGCAAGATGAGGGTTATATCGACGGTTTCGAATTGCTGCGCGATGGTGTCAAGGCTGACCTGCAAATCGCGCTCAAATATTACGCGGGCCGTCCTGTGATTGAGCGTATCGAGCGGGTTAGCCGTCCTGGTCTGCGTATTTACCGTGGCCAGCATGCCATTCCGCAAGTGCTGAATGGGCTTGGAGTTGCTATTGTTTCCACGCCGCAAGGTGTGATGACCGACCGCAAGGCGCGCCAGGTTGGCGTCGGCGGCGAGGTCCTTTGCTATGTCGCTTAATTGAGGGTCGGCCATGTCTCGAGTCGCCAAAAATCCTATCGTCGTCCCTAAGGGAGTGGAAGTCTCTCTGACTGCAGAGCAAATCGCGGTCAAAGGTGGTTTGGGCCGCCTGCATCGTGCATTGAATCCGCTGGTGAAAGTGGAATTGCAGAATGGTTCGTTGACGTTTGCGCCGACTGATTCAAGTCGTGAATCGCATGCGCTTTCGGGTACGTTCCGTGCCTTGGTTGCTGGAATGGTCGTTGGTGTCGACAAGGGCTTTGAGAAGCGGCTGACTCTCGTTGGTGTGGGTTACAAGGCCCAGGTTCTGGGAAGCAAGTTGAATCTATCCCTCGGTTTTTCGCATCCCGTCGTGCGTGATATGCCCGATGGCATCAAGATCGAGGCGCCGTCGCCGACAGAAATTGTGCTGAAAGGCGTTGACAAGCAACTCATCGGCCAAATGGCTGCAGATATTCGCGCAATCCGTCCACCGGAACCCTACAAAGGGAAGGGTGTTCGCTACGCCAATGAGGTCGTGGTGATCAAGGAAACCAAGAAGAAATAAGGGGCTGTGCCATGCTGAATAAAAAACTAGCCCGTATGCGCCGTGCTAAATCCACGCGATCCCAGATCGCGAGGCTTCGCGTGACGCGTCTAGCGGTGCATCGCTCTAATGCGCATATTTACGCCAGCATCATTTCGGATGATGGCGAGCGAGTGCTCATGACCGCTTCAACAGTTGAGCCTGAGGTGCGTCAACAACTTCAGGGCTCAGGTGGCAATGTTGGTGCCGCGCAAATTGTCGGGCGCCGTATCGCGGAAAAAGCTCGTGCTGCAGGCATTGAGCGGGTTGCCTTCGACCGCTCGGGTTTCCAGTACCACGGTCGAGTCAAGGCCTTGGCCGAAGCAGCGCGTGAAGCCGGTTTGAAATTCTGAGGTAGAGATGGCCAAAGTCCAAGCAAAGATGAACACCGAAGCCCGCGATGACGGACTTCGGGAAAAGATGATTGCTGTCAACCGTGTGACCAAAGTGGTCAAGGGTGGCCGTATCTTGGGTTTCGCAGCACTTGCCGTGGTGGGCGATGGTGATGGCCGCATTGGGATGGGCAAGGGTAAGGCCCGTGAGGTGCCCGTTGCCGTCCAGAAGGCCATGGACCAGGCGCGCCGCAACATGGTCAAGGTGAAGCTGAAAAACGGGACTCTGCATCATCAAGTCTTTGGCAGCCATGCCGCTTCCGATGTCATGATGGCGCCGGCCCCACAGGGTACTGGCATCATTGCCGGCGGCCCCATGCGCGCCATCTTCGAGGTGGTCGGCATCACTGATGTCGTGGCGAAAAGCCACGGCTCGACCAATCCTTACAACATGGTTCGTGCCACGCTTGACGGTCTCACCAAAGCCAATACGCCTTCCGAAATCGCGATGAAGCGTGGGAAGAGCCTCGAAGAAATCCTCGGTTGAGACCACACTCATGGAACACAAGAAAGAAGTGAAAGTCAAGTTGGTGCGCAGTGTGATCGGTACGCGTACCGATCACCGCGCCACAGTGCGTGGCTTAGGTCTGCGGCACATCAACGATGTGCGCACGTTGGAAGACACTCCGTCCGTCCGCGGCATGATTCGCAAGGTTGATTATCTGGTTCAGGTCCTATCCTGATTGCCACGCATGGAGGCCTGGGATTTGACTTTCAGCCTTCTTGCGCACACAAATGAGACTTACGATGCAACTTAATTCGATACAACCGGCCGAAGGCGCAAAACGCAGTTACAAGCGTGTTGGACGCGGCATTGGCTCCGGCCTCGGCAAGACAGCCGGACGTGGCCACAAAGGGCAAAAGTCACGTTCGGGGGGCTACCACAAGGTTGGCTTCGAAGGCGGCCAAATGCCCTTGCAGCGGCGATTGCCGAAGCGGGGTTTCAAATCGCCGACCGCAAAGTTCAAGTCCGAAGTTCGGCTGTCTGAACTGGACTTGATCCAGGGCGACCGGATTGACATGCTGAGTTTGAAGACTGCAGGCTTGATTCCCGATCAAGCACTCGTTGCAAAAATTTTCGCATCGGGTGCAATCACCCGCTCATTCACAGTTGTCGGTGTTTTGGTGACTCGCGGTGCAAAAATTGCAATCGAAGCCGCTGGTGGCGCCGTAATGGCCGGCATGACAGAAGACTAAACCGACCATGGCAGCGCAATCGAGCACTCTTGGTGGTGGAAAATATGGCGATTTGACCAAGCGCCTCGTTTTTCTGCTCGGGGCTTTGATCGTATTCCGCATTGGTGCTCATATACCCGTCCCTGGGATTAATCCGCAGCAACTACAACAATTATTTAATAACAATTCTGGCGGTATTCTCGGCCTCTTCAATATGTTTTCAGGTGGAGCGCTCTCACGCTTCACGGTATTTGCGCTCGGCATCATGCCGTACATTTCGGCATCGATCATTATGCAGTTGCTGACCTATGTGGTTCCATCGATGGAAGCGCTGAAAAAGGAGGGTGAGGCAGGACGGCGGAAAATTACGCAATACACGCGCTATTTCACGCTTTTTTTGGCAATATTCCAGTCACTTGGGATTTCTGTCGCGCTCAGCGCGACGCAGGGTTTGGTCATGGACCCCGGGTTGGGATTTAAACTGACGGCGGTCGTGAGCTTGACGGCCGGTACCATGTTTTTGATGTGGCTGGGAGAGCAGATCACAGAGCGCGGCCTTGGTAATGGTATATCCATCATCATTTTCGCAGGCATTGCTTCTGGATTGCCGACGGCTCTTGGAGGTTTGCTGGAGTTGGTGCGCACGGGGGCGATGAGTATTTTGGTTTCAATATTCGTGTTGGCTATCGTGATTGCCGTGACGTATTTCGTGGTGTTCGTCGAGCGCGGCCAACGCAAAATTCTAGTTAACTATGCGCGCCGTCAGGTCGGAAACAAGGTGTATGGTGGGCAATCCTCCCATCTGCCTTTGAAATTGAACATGTCGGGTGTGATTCCCCCAATTTTTGCCTCTTCGATTATTTTGCTGCCCGCCACCATCGTCAGTTGGTTCGGCTCGGGTCATGGCATGAGTTGGCTGAAGGATGCCGCGGCTTTGCTGTCTCCAGGCCAGCCTGTTTATGTCGCATTGTATGCCGGCGCAATTATTTTCTTCTGTTTTTTTTATACCGCATTGGTATTTAACAGTCGCGAAACTGCAGACAATTTAAAAAAGAGTGGCGCCTTTATTCCTGGCATTCGTCCAGGCGAGCAGACTGCGCGGCACATTGACAAGATTCTGATGCGGTTGACTCTTGCTGGCGCTCTTTACATTACATTGGTGTGTTTGCTGCCCGAGTTCTTGGTTTTGAAATACAATGTACCGTTTAATTTTGGCGGTACATCCCTGCTTATTATTGTGGTTGTGACCATGGACTTCATGGCTCAAGTGCAGGCTTACGCGATGTCGCATCAATACGATACCTTGCTTAAGCGTGCGAATTTCAAAAGCGGCATGACTTTACGCTGAGCCAACACCAATTTATGTCTAAGGACGATGCAATTCAGATGCAGGGCGAGATTCTCGAAAATCTCCCCAATGCCACTTTCAGAGTCAAATTAGAAAATGGGCACGTTGTTTTAGGACACATTTCAGGAAAAATGCGCATGCACTACATTCGTATTTTGCCTGGGGATAAAGTAACTGTTGAGCTGACACCTTACGATTTGACGCGTGCGCGGATCGTATTCCGGGCAAAATAAACGAGGTAAATCATGAAAGTTGGTGCGTCCATCAAAAAAATGTGCAGAAATTGCAAGATCATTCGCCGCAAGGGTGTCGTGCGTGTGATCTGTACCGACCCGCGCCACAAGCAGCGTCAGGGTTGATCGGCTAATCTGAATCGAGAAATCCAATGGCCCGTATTGCTGGTATCAATATTCCCCCGCATCAGCATGCCGAAATCGGTCTGACTGCGATTTATGGCATAGGCAGAACCACGGCTCGCAAAATCTGCGAAGCGGCTGGAGTCGCCTATTCGACGAAAGTGAAGGACATCACCGACGCTGAGCTTGAGAAGGTTCGCGAGCAGGTGGGGCGATATGTCATTGAAGGCGATCTGCGCCGTGAGATGTCGATCAACATCAAACGCCTGATGGACTTGGGTTGCTACCGTGGCATGCGTCACCGTCGCGGCTTGCCGGTCCGTGGCCAGCGCACCCGCACCAATGCGCGCACGCGCAAAGGCCCGCGCAAGGGTGGCGTTGCCCTGAAAAAATAAGCACACAAGGATCAAGTCATGGCTAAAGCTCCCAATCAAGCATCCGCGCAGCGTGCTCGCAAGAAGGTTCGCAAAAACGTTGCGGACGGCATTGCGCATGTGCATGCATCGTTCAACAACACCATCATCACCATCACCGACCGTCAAGGCAATGCCCTGTCGTGGGCGTCCTCCGGTGGCCAGGGCTTCAAGGGCTCGCGCAAATCCACCCCGTTCGCCGCCCAGGTTGCCGCGGAGAATGCCGGCCGTCAGGCCATCGAGTGCGGCATCAAGCAACTCGAGGTCCGTATCAAGGGGCCAGGCCCTGGCCGCGAGTCGGCTGTGCGTGCGCTCAACGGCCTTGGTATCAAGGTCATACAGATTGCCGACGTGACTCCGGTGCCGCACAACGGTTGCCGTCCTCCGAAACGCCGCCGCATTTGATGGCCGTCCATTGCGCCAACCACAATCTTCTTGAGAATCTTCGTCCTATCTATCGCCATCGATAGTCGAGATTTCCACGCGGCGTCCAGCCGCTAAGCCCACTGCTTGGGCCCTCGGGTTCAAGCTCCCGCAGCCGAGCGTTGCGGCAGTCGATCGAAAGGAATAACAAGTGGCACGTTACCTCGGCCCCAAGGCCAAACTTTCCCGCCGCGAAGGCTCCGATCTCTTTCTCAAGAGCGCACGCCGCGGTATTGAATCCAAAGCCAAGTTCGACACCAAGCCAGGTCAGCATGGCCGTACCTCCGGGGCGCGTCAGTCTGACTTTGCCACCCAATTGCGTGAGAAGCAGAAAGTCAAGCGCATGTACGGCATGCTGGAAAAGCAGTTCCATCGCACTTACGAAAAGGCGCTGGGCATGCGCGGCAACACGGGTGTGAATCTGCTGACGCTGTTGGAGTCCCGCCTGGACACGGTTGTCTATCGCATGGGTTTCGCGTCCACGCGTGCCGAGGCGCGGCAACTGGTGGGACACCGCAGCATTTTGGTGGACGGTCAATTGCTGGATATTCCTTCGGCGCGCGTCATGCCCGGCCAGACCGTGGCCGTGCGCGAAAAGGCCAAGAAGCAACTGCGTGTCCTCGATGCATTGAAACTGGCCGAGGGCAACGGTTTCCCCGCCTGGGTTTCGGTCGACACCAGCAAGCTGGAGGCGGTGTTCAAGAAGGCGCCGGACCGTGACGAATTCGCCAGTGACATCAATGAGTCACTGATCGTCGAACTGTATTCGCGTTAAGTTGAAATCCTTCGGGACATACCTGGCTGCGGAGTTGCCAGTTATGTCCCGAAGTGAAACGGGGCCACCGATGCCTCTTCGTTTTTACCCCATCCCTCAGCCATCAGCCTTATCCGCGTAACGAGCGGAGGGTCTTGAAAGGACTTTCATGCAAACCGCTTTGCTTCGCCCCAAATCCATCCAAGTCGAGGCCCTGGGGCCTCTGCGTGCCAAGGTCACGCTCGAACCTTTCGAGCGCGGTTATGGCCACACACTTGGGAACGCACTGCGACGTGTGTTGTTGTCGTCCCTGGTCGGCTATGCGCCGACGGAGGTGAGTATCAACGGGGTGCTGCACGAATACTCCGTGGTCGATGGTTTGCAGGAAGATGTGATTGCCGTGCTGCTCAACCTCAAGGGTGTGGTGTTCAAACTGCACAACCGCGACGAGGTCACGCTGTCCCTGCGCAAGGAAGGTGAGGGTGTCGTGACCGCTGCCGACATCCAGACGCCGCACGACGTGGAAATCGTCAACCCCGAGCATGTGATTGCTCGCCTGTCCCAGCAGGGCAAACTGGACATGCAGATCAAGGTCGAGAAGGGGCGCGGCTATGTTCCGGGCAACCTGCGTCGCTATGCCGATGAAGGCGGCAAGACCATTGGCCGCATCGTGCTCGATGCCTCGTTCTCGCCGGTGCGCCGCGTGAGCTATGCGGTGGAAAACGCGCGCGTCGAACAGCGTACCGATCTGGACAAGCTGGTGATGGAAATCGAGACCAACGGTTCAACCAGCGCGGAGGAAGCCATTCGCACTTCGGCGCGTATTCTGGTTGAGCAACTCTCGGTTTTCGCCAGTCTGGAAGGTGCGGAGAAGTCGCTCGACTCCGGCGGTTCCGCCAGCGCCCAGCAGTTCGATCCGATCCTGCTGCGCCCGGTTGACGATTTGGAACTCACGGTACGTTCGGCCAACTGCCTCAAGGCCGAGAACATCTATTACATCGGCGACCTGATTCAGCGCAGCGAGACCGAACTGCTCAAGACCCCCAACCTGGGTCGCAAGTCGCTCAATGAAATCAAGGAAGTGCTGGCTGCACGCGGTCTCACTCTCGGCATGAAGCTGGAGAGCTGGCCGCCCGCTGAACTGGAAAATCGCGCCAACTGATTCGCGTGCCGGCCACCGGGCGGACTTCGCGGCCCGCCCGATCCCGCTGAGGTAAATGTGCAATTTCGCTGACCCCTCTGCGGTGAGGCTGCACTGTGCAAGGCCAGTACCTGATCCGGCTGGCTCATCAACATAACGAAAGGAAAGCACCATGCGTCACGGACACGGTCTACGCAAACTCAACCGCACATCCAGCCACCGGCTGGCCATGCTGCGCAACATGGCGAACTCGCTCATCGCCCACGAGGCGATCAAAACGACGCTGCCCAAGGCCAAGGAACTGCGCCGCGTCGTCGAGCCTCTGATCACCTTGGGCAAAAAGCCGACGCTTGCGAATCGCCGTCTGGCGTTTGACCGTCTGCGCGACCGGGATTCCGTGGTCAAGCTCTTCGGCGAACTCGGTGAGCGCTACAAGACCCGCCCGGGTGGCTACACCCGCATCCTGAAGTTTGGCAATCGCGTGGGCGACAACGCTCCCATGGCCTATGTCGAACTGGTGGACCGTCCCGACGCCGATGTGGCTCTGGAAGCCAAGGCTGCCGAGTAATCCCCAAGCCCCGTCAGCGCGACGCCGGATCCGGCGTCGACTGGCCCGCAAACCCGGACGCGGCCTGGCCACAAGACCCAGCCGGGTCTGCCATTCGAGGCAGACTGTTGTCGGACCCTTGAAGTTTCGCCGTGCCAGCGAACGCTGCGATGCCATTGGCAACTCAACCTGACGCTCAAGCGCCCCTGCTCACGGTGCAGGATCTGTGCAAACGCTACGCCGGACAGGACGTGGTGCACCAGTTGAACTTCAGCATTCGCCCCGGCGAGTGTTACGGCATCATCGGCCCGAATGGCGCCGGCAAGACCACAACGGTTCGCCTCTGCCTGGGCTTGGCCACGCCGGATGCTGGTCGTGTTCGGCTGATGGGCCATGCCGTGCCGCGCGACTCCCGTCTGGCACGCATGCGGGTGGGCGTCGTGACGCAGTACGACAGCCTCGACCCGGATTTCACGGTGGAGGAAAACCTGGTCATCTACGGCCGCTACTTCGGGCTGAGCGACGCGAGAATGCGCGAGCGCATGGATGGCTTGCTGGAATTCGCGGCGTTGCAGGGCAAGGCTGGCGCGCGCATCGCCGAATTGTCCGGCGGCATGAAACGGCGCCTCAGCCTGGCGCGCGCACTGATCCACGATCCCGACATTGTCTTCCTTGACGAGCCCACCACCGGCCTCGATCCACAGGCGCGCCATCTCATCTGGGACCGGCTCAAGCGCTTGGTGGCGCAGGGCAAGTCCATCCTGTTGACCACCCATTTCATGGACGAAGCCGAGCGTTTGTGCCAGCGCCTGCTGGTGCTGGATCAAGGTCGCAAACTGGACGAGGACGCCCCACTGGCACTCATTGCACGTCATGTGGAGCCCGAGGTCATCGAGATGTACGGCTTGCGCATCGAGGAGGCCGAAACGCTGGTGGCGCCGCACGCGCAGCGGCTGGAGCGCAGCGGTGATACCTTGTTCGCCTACGCCCGCGACGCCGCCCCCGTGCTCGCGGCCGTGCAGCCACTTGACGGTGGTTTGCGCGTGCTGCGCCGCTCGGCCAACCTGGAGGACGTCTTCCTCAAGCTCACCGGGCGGCAATTGCGCGATTGATGCGCGCTGGATGGCAACACAATCGCAGCATTCGCTCCCCATGTCCGATCCATCCATCTCTGCCGCTGTCACGCCACGGCCAACTGCTGCTGGACTAGGCGCCGTGCCGCGCTGGCGCTTCTGGCCGGTGTGGCGGCGCAATGCGCTGGTGTGGCGCAAACTGGCGCTCCCCAGCTTGCTCGGCAATATCGCCGAACCGCTTTTGACGCTGGCCGCGTTCGGCTGGGGTGTTGGTTCGCTGGTCGGTCGTGTCGACGGCGTGCCCTACATCCTGTTCCTTGCCTCCGGCACCGTGAGCATGAGCGTGATGAATTCCGCCAGCTTTGAGGCGCTCTACTCCGCCTTCTCACGCATGCACGTCCAAAAAACCTGGGACGCCATCCTGCTCACCCCCACCACGCTTGACGACGTGCTCCTGGGCGAACTGCTGTGGGCCGCGACCAAGGCACTGATGAGTGGTGTGGCCCTGGTCGGCGTCGTCGCCCTGCTCGGGATCAGCCGCGAACCCGCCTTGCTGTTCGCGCTGCCGCTGCTGGCCCTGGTGGGGATGATGTTTTCGGCGCTCGGACTCATCGTCAACGCACTGGCGAAGTCGTACGACTTTTTCACCTACTACTTCACCCTTGTGCTGACGCCGATGACCTTTCTCTCCGGCATCTTTTTCCCCTTGAGCGCCATGCCGGTGTGGTTGCAGCGGGTGGCCGAAGTCTTGCCGCTGCAAGCGGCGGTGCAACTGGTGCGGCCGCTGTTTTTCGGTCACTTCGACCCTCATGCCGGCTTGCATCTGGCCCTTGTACTGGCCTACCTCTCGGGGGGCTGGTTGCTGGCACGCTGGCTGACCCGGCGCCGCTTCGCGGCATGAGCGCGACCCGCGGCCTCAAGCACTGCGCTTCCCGCCGGGCCTGAGCCATCACCGGGTTGCTCACTCGCCTGCCGGCCTCTCCGGGTGTCTCGCGGCAGACGCAGCCACGGTTGCCGGGCTTCATGGCCGGTTTGCATCACCGCCCATGCAACCGACAGGAGCCGATGACCCGTCCCGATGTCGCCATATCATTTCGGGCTTATATTTGAAGGCTGACCCGCATCGCGCGCCCCGCGGCACACTGCGCTCGCGCATGCGGCCTCTACGCCAGGAGACTTCTTGATGACCCCCGTTTCACCTGCAACTGCAGCCGGCCAGCCTGGTGCGCTCCATCGCGGTTCGCACACGCTGGTTGCAGCCATGTTGGCGCTGGCAGCAACCCTGTTGCTCGGGGCGCTGCCGGTCGCCCACGCGCAGCAAGGCAAATTCCTGCCGCCGGACCAGGCTTTTCAGCTCTCCGCTGCGGTGCAAGGGCCGAAAACGTTGTTACTGACCTTCGGCATTGCCAAGGGTTACTACCTTTACCAGGAACGCTTTCACTTCGAGCCGCAGACGCCCGGTGTCACCCTGGGAAAGCCCGACTATCCGCCGGCACACAAAAAATTCGATGTCAACCTTGGTCACGTGGTGTTCCATTACCGCAACCAGGTGATCGTGCCGCTGCCGGTGCTGGTGGCTCCAGCCAACTTCAAACTGCAGATCACCTACCAGGGCTGCTCCGACGAAGGCTTGTGCTATCCCCCGATCGACAAGATCGCCACGGTGAGCTTGCAGGGCTATGGCGGGCAGGGCACGGTCGCCATCGCGGGAGCGGACGGTGGAAGCGACCATGCCGGTGTGGGCACTTCGGTGGTCCGTGGCTTGATCGATGGCTTGTTGGGCAAGAAGCCGGGCGCGGCATCGGTTGCCGCAGCCAGCGCCGCGGGGCTGGCATCCCCGGCGACGGCCGCCACAACAT
Source organism: Pseudomonadota bacterium (assembly GCA_021846025.1). Lineage (GTDB taxonomy): Bacteria > Pseudomonadota > Gammaproteobacteria > Burkholderiales > Burkholderiaceae_C > Thiomonas_A. The sequence continues at coordinate 30,523 of JAJZDV010000010.1, read as the reverse complement.
CCGCATCCTCCGTCGCCGCACCACCCGTCACGTCCGCGGCTCAGGCGGCCGCTGCGAGAGCGCTGGATTCAGCCCGGCAGACCACATCCTCTGCAGCGGCAGTGACGTTCGGCGGCGAGTCCTCGCGTATTGGTGCCGTGCTGGCCTCGGGCAGTTTGCTGTCCATCGTCCCCCTGTTCGTGCTGTTCGGCTTGCTGCTGGCATTCACGCCCTGCGTGCTGCCGATGATTCCCATCCTGTCGAGCATCATCGTCGGCCAGGGTGAGCGAGTGTCGCGCGGGCGCGGTCTGGCGCTCGCCGTCGCTTACTCGCTCGGCATGGCGCTGGTCTACACCGCCTTCGGGGTGGCCGCCGGTCTGCTTGGGCAAGGGCTGGCGGCGACGTTGCAGACCCCCTGGGTGCTGGCCGTCTTCGCCGTGCTGCTGGTGTCGCTGTCCCTGTCCATGTTCGGCTTCTACGAGTTGCAGTTGCCCAGCAGCCTGCAGAGCAAGCTGTCGAACGCCTCGGGCAAGTTGCACGGCGGCCGTTTCATCGGCGTATTCATCATGGGCGGCCTCTCGGCGCTCATCGTGGGCCCCTGCGTTGCCGCACCCCTGGCCGGTGCCCTGCTGTACATCAGCCAGACCGGCAATGCCCTCATCGGTGGGGTTGCCCTGTTCGCCCTGGCCGCCGGAATGAGTGTGCCATTGCTCATCGTCGGCTTTGGGGCGGGAGCCTTGCTGCCCAAGTCCGGCGACTGGATGGAGGGTGTAAAACATGTCTTCGGCGTGCTGCTCATCGCCACCGCCTTGTACATGATCACGCCGGTGTTGCCCGGCTGGTTATTGATGCTGGCCTGGGCGGCACTGTTGTTGGTGAGTGCCACCTTCCTGCGCGTGTTCGACCGCCTGCCCGACACAGCCTCCGGCTGGACCCGGCTGTTCAAGGGTTTCGGCGTGGTGCTGGCCCTGGCCGGTGCGGTGCTCGTCATCGGTTTGGCCGCTGGGAATCGCAACATCCTGCAGCCGCTGGCGGGACTGGGGAGCGCCCCCGGCGGCGCCGCCACAGCGCGGGCCGTGCAGTTCCAGCGTGTCAGGAGCGTGGCTGAGCTCGATCAGGTTGTGGCGTCCAGCGCCCAACCCGTGATGCTCGATTTCTACGCCGACTGGTGCGTGTCGTGCAAGGAGATGGAGCACTTCACGTTCACCGACCCCGCCGTGGCGCAACAGATGGCTCGCATGACCCTGATTCAGGCCGACGTCACGGCCAACAATGCCGACGACAAGGCCCTGCTCAAACGCTTCCAGCTCTTCGGCCCGCCGGGCATCATCTTCTTCAGGGACGGCAAGGAAGTGGGGCGTGTGGTGGGCTTCGAAGATGCCAAGACGTTCCTGGCGTCGGTGCAACGGGCGGGGGTTTGAGGGGTCCAGCGTGCCGCGGCGCGAGGCGGTGTCGCGCAGTCCGCGGCGAGGCCCTGTTGCCCTGCGGGGTTCGCTCTCCAGGGCTGTGGCATCGGCCGGATGGCGCCGACCTCGGTCGTGCTCCAGCGTTCATGCTGCCGCCACTTCCACCAGGCAGTCGTAGAAACACGGCCCGGCGCCGAGATCCGTCAGTCGCTGGTGAGTGAGCTGGTTAGCGTTGGTGCCGCCGGGGCTGAGCTTGCGCCACCAGAGGCCTAATGCGACGACCTGGCCGGGGCGGGTGCGGGTGCTGAGGCGGGCGCGGCTGAGGGTGGCGCCGCGGTCGTTGAAGGTGCGCACCATCTGGCCGTCTTCGACCCCGCGCCTCTGGGCATCGACCGGGTGGAGCAGCAGCAACGGCTCGCCTTCCAGTTTGCGCAGGCTATCCACGTTCACGAAGCTGGAGTTGAGGAAGTTGCGCGCGGGCGGCGAGATCATCGCCAGCGGGTAGCGCGCCGCGAGGTCTGGCGCCGTGGCGTCGCACTCGTACGGCAGGATGATTTCGGGCAGCGCATCGCGTCCGGCATCTGCTTCGCGCTGTGACCAGAACTCGCATTGGCCCGATGGCGTGGGAAAGCCGCCTGCGGCGAAAGGCGCGGCGGGGCCCGGCAGCTTGGCCCAGCCGCTCGTGCGCAAACTGCTCCAGGCGATGCTGCCGTTGCGCGCATCCGGGGCAATGGCCAGCGCGGCAAGCTGTTCGTCGGTCTCGCTGAAGCAGGTGTCGGTGAAGCCCATGCGCGCAGCGAGCAGGCGAAAAATCTCGGTGTTGGGTTTGGCCTCGCCCAGCGGAGCAATGGCAGCGTTGTTCGCCAGCCAGTAGCGGTGGCCATAGCCCTTGTGCACGTCCACATGTTCGAGCTGGGTGGTGGCAGGGAGCAGGTAGTCGGCGTAATCGGCGGTGTCGGTCTGAAAGTGGTCGAGCACCACGGTGAACAGGTCGTCGCGGGCGAAGCCCTGGCGCACCTTGGCGCCCTCCGGGGCGACGGCCAGGGGATTGCTGTTGTAGACGATGACAGCCTCGATCTTCGGGCCGAAATCGCTGTCCCCTTCGCGCAGCAGATCGTCGCCGATGGTCACCATGTTGATGGTGCGCGGCTTGCGCTCAGCCAGCAAATCCGGACGCTCCAGCGCCGCACCGTTCGCGGCGAAATGGTTGGAACTCGACAGCAGCAGCCCGCCGGCATCGTGCCGCCACGCCCCCACCAGCGCGGGCAGGCAGGCGATGGCGCGCACGGCATTGGCGCCGCCGCGCACGCGCTGCAGGCCGTAGTTCAGGCGGATGGCGGCCGGCGAGAGCGTGCCGTAGTCGCGCGCCAGTTGGCGAATCTGCGCCACCGGCACGCCGCACACCTCGGCTGCGCGCTCGGGCGGCCACTCCAGCGCGCGTTCGCGCAAGGCCTCGAAGCCCACGGTGTATGACGCGATGTAGCCGTGGTCGAGCCGGTCGTTCACGATCAGCTCGTGCATCAGCGCATAGGCCAGCGCTGCGTCGGTGCCGGGGCGCAACTGGATGTGCTCGTGGCACTTGTCGGCCGTGTCGTTGCGCCAGGGATCGATGCACACCAACTTGGCGCCGGCCCGTTTCGCACGTTGTGCATAGGTCCAGAAATGCAGATTGCTGGTGATGCTGTTGCTGCCCCAGATGAGAATGAGCCGGCTGTTCTCGAACTGTTCCACGTCCATCCCGAGCTTGCCGCCGATCACGGCTTTGAGCCCCGCCTCGCCCGCGGTGGCGCAGATGGTGCGGTCGAGCAGGCTGGCGCCGAGCTTGTGGAAAAAGCGCGCCGCCATGCTCTCGCCCTGCACGAAACCCAGCGTGCCGCCGTAGGAATAGGGCAGAACGGCCTGGGGCTCGCGTGCGGCAATGGCCTTGAGGCGCTCGGCGATGCCGTGCAGCGCCGCATCCCAGCTCACCGGCTCGAACAGCCCGCTGCCCTTGGGGCCGATACGCCGCATGGGATGCAGCAGCCGACCCGGGTGATAGGTGCGTTCGGCGTAACGTGAGACTTTGGTGCACAGCGCGCCATGGGTGGTGGGGTGGTCGGGGTCGCCGCGCACGCTCACGGCCACGCCGTCACGCACGGTCACGAGCAAGGCGCAGGTGTCAGGGCAATCGTGCGGACAGGCTGAGCGCACGACGGTGTCCGGGGCGGTGTCCGGAGCGGAGGCGATGGTCATGACGATGGGCGATGCGGGCAGGTGTGGGTCGGGCGGCAAACAGCGGGACGGGAAACCGGTTCAGTGTAGGACGCGCCTGCCCCTGCGCGCGACGCTGACAATCGGCAGCATGAGGCCGATTGCGCGAAAATGGGTTGCCATCCCCGAACACCCGAGCAGGAGCTTGCCATGCAGATGATCGATTCCATCGTGACCGAAGCTGCGCGCTTTCGTGCCATCCGCCGCGACATTCACGCCCACCCCGAACTGTGCTTCCACGAGGACCGAACGAGTGACACCATCGCCGAACTGCTCACCGAGTGGGGCTTGCCGGTGCACCGCGGCCTGGGCAAGACCGGGGTGGTGGCGGTGATCGAGGGCAGCAAGGGGCCGGGGCGCAGCATCGGCCTGCGCGCCGACATCGACGCTTTGCCGGTGACGGAAAAGAACTCCTTCGCTCACGTCAGCACCCATCCCGGCAAGATGCACGCCTGCGGCCACGATGGCCATACCGCGATGTTGCTGGCGGCGGCGCATCACCTCAGTCGCCATCGCGATTTCGCCGGTCGTGTGGTGTGCATCTTCCAGCCCGCCGAAGAAGGCGGCGGCGGTGCGCGCGAGATGATCAAGGACGGCCTGTTCGACAAGTTCCCGGTGGACGCCGTTTTCGGCATGCACAACTGGCCGGGGCTGCCGGCCGGGCACTTCGCGGTGAAGGCCGGACCGGTGATGGCGTCGAGCAACGAGTTTCGCATCGTCGTGCGCGGCAAAGGCTCGCACGCCGCCATGCCCCATCTCGGGCTCGATCCGCTGCCGGCCGCCTGCCAGATGGCGCTGGGTTTCCAGACCATCATCAGCCGCAACAAGAATCCGCAGGAAGCCGGGGTCATTTCCGTCACCATGATTCACGCCGGCGAAGCCACCAACGTGGTGCCCGACTCGGTTGAAATCCAGGGCACGGCACGCACCTTCACCACCGACCTGCTCGACCTGATCGAGTCGCGCATGCGCGAGATGGCGCAGCACACCGCGCAGGCGTTCGGCATGCAGTGCGACTTCACCTTCCATCGCAACTATCCGCCCACCATCAACCACGCTGCCGAGGCCGAGTTTGCCCGCCGCGTGATGACCGAGTTGGTTGGTGAAGAGGCCGTCCACAGTTTCGAACCGTCGATGGGGGCGGAAGACTTTGCTTACATGCTTCAGGCGCGGCCCGGTGCCTATCTCATCATCGGCAACGGCGGCGGCGACCACCGCAGCCCTGGCCACGGCGCGGGCCCCTGCACCCTGCACAATGCCAGCTACGACTTCAACGACGACATCATTCCGCTGGGGGCGAGCTTTTGGGTGCAGCTCTCACGCAACTGGTTGGCGCAGGCTTGAGGAACCGCACGACGCA
>JAJZDV010000010.1:0-25428 GCA_021846025.1 Pseudomonadota bacterium | reverse complement strand
GGCCTGGCGGCGGCATCCCAGGGTTTCAGCCGCCACCGGGTTCAACCGGTGCAGGCCTCGGGCTTCTTCTCCTTCAGCGCGCCGGCGCCGAGTTGGCGCAGGCTGGCGGCCTGGGCTGGTGTCAAGTCGTCCAGCACCCAGAAGGTGGATTTCATGCCGGCATTGCGCTGCACCACATGCGCGCTGTTCACGCCTTTGGCCTGCATCTGCGCCAATTCCTGTTGCGCGGCAGCTTCGGTGGCCAGCACGCCCAGCGAGATGCCGGGCATGTAGTCGGGCCGGTCGGTCACGGGTGTGTAGGTTCCGTCTCTGAGTCCCAGGCGCTGCAGTTCGCCGAGTTTGCGCTTGAGCGTGGCAGTGTCCGGGAAGGGACCCATCAACACCATCCACTGCGGGTTCAACGCCTGCTTTTTCTCCACCGGCGTCAGCCCGGCAGCGCGCAGCGCGGCACCCACGGCCGGACCGACCGTGATGTAGGGACCGAGCTGGAGGCAAAGCTTGGATGCGTTGCCGGTCGAGGCGGAGGCCGTGACAGCCACTCGTGCCGCCGAGGCCGTCGCACCGGGCAGGGCTGATGGCGCCGACGCCGCCGACGCCGCGAAGGCCGGCGCCGATGCAGCGGCGGAAGCTGGCGCTTGCGCCACCGACACGCTCAGGCGCTCGGGATGAATCTGCTGCTTCAGCCGCAGCGGCTCGGCCACGTCGGTCGGCCCCAGCCCGGCGGCTCGGAAATAGCCGTGCGACCAGGCGTAAAAGCCGAGATTGCCGAGGACGAGAAACAAAACGATGGTGCGCAGCATGGTGGGCGGGTGCGGGGAGTATGGGTTTCGCCGGGGCGATCCGAGGGGTGGTGCCGGATGACACCGGCTAGGGGCGCCGATGGCCGTTCGGCACGGCGGCGCGCCGCAGCGACACGTCCCCACTGGCCACGCGGCACGTGCCTTGGGCCATCTGCAACAGCAGGTGGCCGCTCGCATCCACCCCCAGCGCCACGCCGGTCTGGCGCAGTGTGCCATGGTCGAGCACGGCAACCGGCTCACCGGCCCAGGCGTGCAACTGGTTCCAGGCATCGGACCAGGGCGCGAAACCGGTCTGCGCGTAGATGGGCAGGCCTGCCAGCATGGCTGGCATGAGCCGCTGCAAAACATCCCAGCGGTTCAGAAAAAGCGGGCGGGCCGCTCCCTGGTTTGCTGGCCATCCTCGAGGGGCGTCGGCTGACGCGCTGCCGGAGGTGCTCGGGTGGTGATGGCTGGCATCCAGGCCAATGGCATCGGGCAGATCCGGCGGGCTGCGCAGATTCAGGCCGATGCCGATCACGGCCCAGCGGGCGAGCTGGGTATCGGCCAGTTCCACCAGCACGCCGGCGAGCTTGCGCTCTTGCAGCAACACATCGTTGGGCCACTTCAAGCGCACTTCGGTGGCCCCCAGCCCGTGCAGGCATTGCGCCAGCCAAACGCCCACGGCCACACTCAGACCGGCAACCGGTGTGCCCGGCGCGAACGGCCAGGCCAGCGAGGCCAGCAAGCCGGTGTGGGAGCTGTCCACCCACGGCCGGCCCTGGCGACCCCGACCGGCGGTCTGATGGCCGGCAACCAGAAGTTGCGGATCGGCGTTCTCGGGCCCGCCGCTTCGCCTCGGGCCGCCGCGGTGCGCGAGAACGGACGGCGGCGACAGGGCGTGCTTTCCGAGAGGCTTGGCGCCGGCGGCGCGCACGCGTGCCAGCAGTTCGGCATTGGTCGAGTCGATCCGGTCGCACCAATGCACCGTGCAGGCCTGGTGCTGCGCCTCGAGCAGGGTCTGCAGCGCCAGCGCCTGGCTTGCGTCGGTGCTGCTGGGCGGGCCCTGAGTCACAGGCCCCGCCGTTGCGCTGGACGTGGATGGATCCGGCTTGGACATGGACTCGGGATGGACTTAGCGCTTGGGTGCAAGCAGTGTGCCGCGGCAACCGGACGTTCCGCAGTGGCAGGCGTAGTCACGCTTGAGTTTGGCGGTGTAACGCGCGTCCAGCACAAGACGGTAGTCGTAGAACAACTCCTCGCCCACGGCCAGGTCGCGCAGGGCGTGAATGAACACCCGCAGCCCCTCCTGCCGTGCTTCGCAGTTGGGCGCGCAGGCGTGGTTGATCCAGCGTGCGCTGTTGCCGCCGACGCTCGCGTCGATGACGCGGCCATCGTCCAGTGAGAAATAGAAGGTGTGATGGGGCTGCGCCGGGTCGTGCGGGTGGCGGCGCAGGGCTTCGTCCCATGCGATGCGCTCGCCGGTGTATTCGATCACGCGCGCGCCAGCCGCAATCGGCCTGCGCGCGAACACACCCTTGCCATGCACCGTGGAGGAGCGCACTTCGGTGCGCGGGCCGTGGCTGGACTTCGCCGTGAAGGGGGCTAGCTGGGCTTTGGGCATGGGCATGGGCTCGGACCCGCGGTTTCACCGTTCGCGGGAAACTGGTTAAAGTAGAAAAAGGAGTGAGCGTCACCAACTGCAACGGCAAGCTAGCCGACACACGGGCGTGCAGAAGGTGCAAGCGGCATTGCCGGGCCGCGTCGCGGCGACCTCGCAGCCATCCACACTCCCCCGTTTTCTCCGGTGCACGTAGCGACGGAATTGTAAGGAGACCGAGCATGACCCAGGAGCGCCGTTTGCATCTCAAGTTGCTCGCCGGCGGCGTTGCCGCAGCGGCGTTTGCGCCCGCGGTGCTGGCGCAGTCCGTGGCGCAGCAGGCAGGCGGGCTGAACAAGACGGACACCCGGGCGGTGCCGCTGCCAGCCGTGGGGAGCGCCTTTCCCTTGCCGGCCAGCATCCCGCTGATTGACGGCCGCACGCTTCATGCGACAGATCTCAAGGGCCGGCTTGTCGTGCTGGAGTATTGGGCGACTTGGTGTCCGTTCTGTGCCAGACAAATGGCCAACATGGAACAGATCGACAAGGACCACGGTCCCCGCGGATTGGTCGTGCTCGGCCTGTCGATCGACAAGCAGGCGGCCGACGTGCTCCCATATGTCCAACAGCGCGGCATCCGTTTCCCGGTGGCCTGGATGTCGCCCGAACTGGCCAAGGTGCTGCCCAAGCCGGCCGGACTGCCGGTCACCATCGTCATCGGGCGTGATGGCCGGGTCAAACGGGCCGAGTCCGGCGAACTGTTCCCTGAAGACATCGCCAGCATCGCCCACTATCTTTGAATTCAACGCAAGCATCCATGAGCAAAACCCTCGTCATCGCCGAAAAACCCAGCGTCGCACAAGACATCGTGCGCGCCCTCACCCCCACTGCCGGCAAGTTCGAGAAGCACGACGAGTTCTTCGAGAGCGACTCCTATCTGGTGACCTCCGCCGTGGGCCATCTGGTGGAAATCGGTGCCCCGGAGGCCTTCGAGGTCAAGCGCGGCAAGTGGAGCTTTGCCAACCTGCCGGTCGTGCCCACGCACTTCGACCTCAAGCCGATCGAGAAGACCAAGTCGCGGCTCTCGGCCATCGCCAAACTGCTCAAGCGCAAGGACGTCACGGCCGTGGTCAATGCCTGCGACGCCGGGCGCGAGGGCGAACTGATCTTCCGCCTGATCCAGCAATACGCCAGCGCCAAGCAGCCGGTGCAGCGCTTGTGGTTGCAGTCGATGACGCCGCAGGCCATCCGCGACGGTTTCGCGCATTTGCGCAGCGACGCCGAGATGCAGCCCTTGGCTTCCGCCGCGCGCTGCCGCAGCGAGGCCGACTGGCTGGTGGGCATCAACGGCACGCGAGCGATGACCGCGTTCAACTCGCGCGACGGCGGTTTTTTCCTCACTCCGGTGGGCCGGGTGCAGACGCCGACGCTGTCGGTGGTGGTGGCGCGCGAGGAGCAGATCCGGCGCCACGTGGCGCGGCCCTACTACGAAGTGCAGGCCGGTTTCGCCGCCGCCGCGGGCGACTACAGCGGCAAGTGGTTCGACCCGGCGTTCAAGAAAGACGCTGACGACGGCGACCGCCGCGCCGACCGCTTATGGGACCGCGCCCAGGCCGACGCCATCGTCGCCGCCTGCGCCGGCAAGTCGGCCGAGGTCACCGACGAATCCAAGCCGGCGACGCAGATCTCGCCCGCGCTGTTCGACCTCACCACCCTGCAGCGCGAGGCCAATTCGCGTTTCGGTTTCTCGGCCAAGATGACGCTGGCGCTGGCGCAGTCGCTGTACGAGAAACACAAGGCGCTGACCTATCCGCGTACCGACTCGCGCCACCTGCCCGAAGACTATGTGGCCGTGGCGCGCGACACCCTCAAGGTGCTGGGCGAGGGCGAGGGTGCCGCGGCGCTGCTGGCCGGCTACGCCCGCACCGCGCTGGAGAAGGGCTATGTCAAACCCACCAAGCGCGTGTTCGACAACACCAAGGTGTCGGACCACTTCGCCATCATTCCCACGCCGCAAGTGCCCAAGGCGCTGAGCGAGGCCGAGGCCAAGCTGTACGACATGGTGGCGCGGCGCTTCCTCGCGGTGTTTTTCCCGGCTGCCGAGTTCCACGTCACCACCCGCATCAGCCGCATCGACGCGCACCAGTTCCGCACCGAAGGTCGCGTGCTGGTGGTGCCGGGTTGGCTCGAAATTTATGGTCGCGCGCAACAGGGCGACGACGCCAACCTCGTCGCGGTCGAGCCCGGCGAGAAGGTCGCCGCCGAAACGGTGGAACTGCTGCAGCACAAGACCAAGCCGCCGGCGCGCTACACCGAGGCCACGTTGCTGAGCGCGATGGAAAACGCCGGCAAGCTGGTCGATGACGAGGACTATGCCGAAGCCATGGCCGGCAAGGGCCTGGGCACGCCGGCCACGCGGTCGAGCATCATCGAAGGTTTGCTGGCCGAGCAGTACATGCTGCGCGAAGGCCGCGAGCTGGTGCCCACGGCCAAGTCCTTCCAGCTCATGACCCTGCTGCGCGGCCTGGGCGTGGAGGAGCTCACCAAGCCCGAACTCACCGGCGAGTGGGAGCACAAGCTGGCGCAGATGGAGCGCGGCCAGATGCAGCGCGACGCTTTCATGCAGGAAATCGCCGCCATGACCGAGGCCATCGTCAAGCGTGCCAAGGAATACAGCCGCGACAGCGTGCCGGGCGACTACGCCACGCTCAAGACGCCTTGTCCGAACTGCGGCGGCGTGGTCAAGGAAAACTACCACCGCTTCGCCTGCACCCAGTGCGATTTTTCCATCGGCAAGCATCCGGCCGGACGCAGTTTCGAGCTGACCGAGGTGGAGCAGTTGCTGGCGACCAAACACCTCGGCCCGCTCACGGGTTTTCGCAGCAAGATGGGCAGGCCATTTGCCGCCGAACTCAAACTCGTGCGAGACGGCGAGGAGGCAAAACCCAGGCAGGCCGTGGCCCGCTCCGAGGACTCCCTGCCTTCCCGGGCGAGCGCTACGGCGCAAGGCGACGCACCGGCAAGCGCGCATGCGGGGCAGTGGAGGCTGGAATTCGACTTCGGTCAGCCCTTGAGCGGCGAGGGTGCCGACGCGCCCGACTTCACCGGCCAGGAACCGCTGGGCAGTTGCCCGAAATGCAGCGGCGCGGTGTACGAAGCCTCCAGTTCCTATGTCTGCGAACACAGTGTGGGGCCGGCGCCGACCTGCGACTTCCGCAGCGGCAAGATCATCCTGCAACAGCCGATCGACCCGGCCCAGATGCGCAAGCTGCTGAGTGAAGGGCGCACGGATCTGCTCGACGGGTTCGTCTCCGCTCGCACCAAGCGCAAGTTCAAGGCCTTCCTGGTGCGCCAGCCCGATGGCAAGGTCGGCTTCGAGTTCGCTCCCCGCCCCGGAGCCGCGGCCAAGGCGGGCAAAGCAGCCAAGACGGCGGTACGGAAAACCCAGGCTCGCAAGGCGGCGGGTTGAAGACTGCCCCGACCGGGGAATGCGGTTGAGCGGGGGGTGTTTGCGCAGGGCCCTCGCAACCTCAGCCCGGGGGTTCGGTTGCCGCCAGGTGCAGGCGCACCACCAGCCCGGGGGTATCGCGTCCATGGCATGCGGGGTTGTCGACGAGCTCGACGACGGCGCTGTGCTGACGGGCGATTTCCTGCACGATGGATAGCCCCAGGCCGCTGCCGTCGTGGCCCGTGCCGAGCACGCGGTAAAAGGGGCGGAAGACCAGCTCACGTTCAGCCGGGGCGATGCCCAGGCCGCTGTCTTCCACGCTCAGTTGCACGCGCCAGTTGGTGGCATCGGCCTTCAGACGCACCGCCACGCTGCCGCCGCTCGGGGTGTAGGCGATGGCGTTGTCCACCAGATTTTTCGTCAGCTCGTGCAGCAGCAAGGCGTGACCGCGCACCCACAACGGGGTCTCGGGGGCGTCGAACTCCAGTTCCAGGCCCTTGCCGAGGGCCATCGGCGCGAGTTCCTGCACGGCGTCGCGAACCGGCTTGCGCAGGTCCACGCGGCTGAGCGCGCCATGCGCAGCCACCCCCTGGTTTTCGGCGCGTGCCAGCAGCAACAATTGGTTCACCAGGCGCGTGGTGCGCACGACGGAGAGACTGATCTGCCGCAGGCTGGCTCGCAGCTCTTGCGGGTCGCTCTGGCGTGCCGCCAGCTCGGCCTGCATGCGCAAGCCGGCCAGCGGTGTTTTCAACTGGTGCGCAGCGTCGGCGATGAAGCGCTTTTGCGTCAGGATGGATTGCTCCAGACGGCCGAGCAAGCCGTTGATCGAGTCCACCAGCGGGGCAATTTCCTCGGGGGCCTCGCGCTGATCAATCGGGCTCAGGTCGTCCGGGCGGCGGCGGCGAATGCGCGCTTGCAATTCGTTCAGCGGAATGATGCCCTGGCCTAGCCCGAACCACACCAGCAGGATGGAGATGGGCACGATGACGAACTGCGGCAGGATGACCCCGCGCACGATGTCGCGCGCCAGCAGCGAGCGGCTTTTCAAACCCTCGGCCACCTGAACCAGCAGCAGCGCCGGCCGATCACGCGGGCGCGCGAATGGAGCGGCAGGGGCGGATGCGTTGCCATGCGCCTCGGTGGCGATGCGGGATGCGGTGACGGCGGCTGGTGCCGCGATCGCGGGCAAGGCGGCGGCTGCGGGGGCGGCCAGCCAGCGCCAGGCGATGCGCAGTTCCTGGCCGCCGACTTCGGCGTCGCGCAGGTGCACACCGTCTGGCCAGGGCGCGGCGGCGTCGGGCGGCAGCGGCAGGTTGGCGTCGCCACCCAGCAACTGGCCGTGGGTGCCGCGCACTTGCATCAGCACCGGATCGCCGCCGGCCAGGGTGTCGGTTCCGGGTTGACGCAGCAGGGGCAGGGCGGCGACGGGACTGCGCTGCACCAGATCGGCCAGCACCGCCACGCGCCGCTCCAGGCCCTGATCGAAAGGCTGGGTGGCGATGGCTTGCGCCACCAGGTAGGTGATGCCGATGGACAGCGGCCACACCAGCAGCAGCGGCACCAGCATCCAGTCGAGAATGTCGCCGAACAGCGAGCGCTGGCGCAGCCGGCGCCCGGGTGGTGTGGACTCGGTTCTGGCGGCTTCGTCGAGCTGGGGCAGACTGGCCATGAAGCAGGATGGAGTCCGACCTCGATCAAGCGACGTGTTGAGGCGCGCCGGGGATTTTTTCCAGGCAATATCCCAGGCCTCTGACGGTGGCGATGTGCACCGGACCGACCTCGATCTTCTTGCGCAGGCGATGAATGTAGACCTCGATGGCGTTGGTGCTCACTTCCTCGCCCCAGACGCACAGGTGATCCACCAGCTGGTCCTTGCTCACCAGCCGGCCGGTGCGTTTGAGCAGCACTTCGAGCAGGGCAAGTTCACGCGCCGAGAGGTCGACCACCTTGTCGTCGAGCATCACCACACGACCGGGCAAATCGACGCTGAGCGGGCCGTGGCGAATGGTGGGGCTGGCACCACCCATGCCGCGCCGCGTCAGCGCACGCACCCGTGCCTCCAGCTCGGCCAGCTCGAAGGGCTTGGCCATGTAATCGTCGGCCCCCAGGTCGAGACCGCGCACCTTGTCTTCCACGTTGTCGGCAGCGGTGAGAATGAGCACAGGCAGGCTGTTGCCGCGACTGCGCAGGCGCCGCAGCACCTCGAAACCGGACAGGCGCGGCAGGCCGAGGTCGAGGATGAGCAGATCGAACTCGCTGGTCTGCAGCGCCGAATCGGCAGCTGCGCCGTCGCCGACCTGATCCACGGCATAGTGACTGGCTCGCAGCGAGCGCGTCAGACCATCGGCCAGGACCTGATCGTCCTCGGCTATCAGGATGCGCATAGGGTGTCTCCTCGTTGTTGTCGACCAGCCCTTCGCGAACGATTCCCGCGCTCGGCTGCGAACGATTCTAGGCAGTGGCCCATGAGGCGCCAAGCTGCGCTGCGCCATTCAACCCCAGCGACCGGTGCTACTCGCGCGGCGGCTGCCCATGGCGCAGCCGCAGCAGCAGAACGCTGGCGGCGAGGCCGAAGGTGACGGTGTTGGCCACGATGATGGGCCAGGAGTCCTCGACGATGCCGTAGATCAGCCACAGGAACACGCCCGCCGTGAAGACCGCGTACATGCCGAGTGAAATGCCGGACACGTCGCGCGTGCGCAAGGTCAGCCAGACCTGCGGGATGAAGGAGGCTGTGGTCAAGGCTGCGGCAGTAAAGCCCAACCAGTCGGAAAGGTGCATGATGAGGCTGACGGAACCGGACTCAGGCGCTGCGCAAAGCTTCGTCCAACAAGGCTTCGATCGTACCCCAGCCGCCGCCCGCACGCGGGTCGTTGATCAGCGCCACCACGGTGGAGCGACGGCCCGTGGTCGGCGACTGCACATAGCCGGCCAGACTCAACACATTGCGCAGGCTGCCGGTCTTGGCGTGGATCAGGCCAGCTTCCGGGCGACCGTCGAAGCGACGTTTGAGCGTGCCGTCCTCACCCGCGAGCGGCAGCGAGGCGATGAACTCCGGCATCACCGCGGACGCCCAGGCGGAGCGCAGCAGGCGGTTGATGGAGTCGGCGGAGATCCGGGCGATGCGTGACAGCCCGCAACCGTTGTCCAGCACGAGGCCCGGCATGGCGAGCCGATGCGCATCCAGCCACTGGTTGGTGGCTTGCGCGGCGCGGGCGAAGTCGGCCGGCGGCCCGCCGGTTTGCAGCGCCAGCGTGAGGAACACCTGCTGCGCCATGACGTTGTTGCTGTACTTGTTGATGTCACGCACGATCACCGCCAGCGGTTCGGATTCCCAGGCTGTGAGCAGGCTGGCGGTCGGCGGCAACTTGCCCGACACCACCTGCCGGCTCCAGGCAATGCCCACCTGCGCGAACAAGGCGCCCAGGATGCCCTGGACGAACGCGTCGGCCGGCAGCGGCGCGGCGATGTTCCAGGTCTGCTCCCCGCATTGCGGCGCATACTGCCCGTTGAAGGCAGGCGCCAGCGGCTGTTGGAAGTTGGCGTGCAGGCGGTCTTTCCAAGCGCCGCAAGCTGCGCCGTCGAGCTGTGGACGCTGCGCCACATGAAACCCCGCCAGCGGCGGCTCCACCGTAATGCCCACCTGGCCGCGCTGCGGCTCGGGCTGGAAGCTCAGGCGCATGGCACCGAAGTTCAGCAGGAAGGCGTTAGGGCCGACGTTGTAAGGTGCCAAGGTGTCGCCGTCGAAGGCAGCGCGGTCGTGCGGCGGCAGGTCGAACGCGCTGCGATCGATCAGCACGTTGCCGTCGATGCGGCGCAGGCCCAGATCGCGCAGGCGCTGTGCCAGACTCCACAGGTTGTCGGCCATCAGGTGCGGGTCGCCGCTGCCGACAAAGGCCAGGTCGCCCGAGAGCACGCCGCCTTGCAGCGCTCCCACGGTGTAGACCGGCGTTTTCCAGCGGTAAGCGGGCCCCAGCAGGTTGAGCGCGACAAAGGTGGGCACCAGCTTCATCAGCGAAGCCGGGTTCATCGGCTGCAGCGTGTTGAACGCGAGCGCGGGCTCGGCGTGTTCCAGCGGCTGCACGATGAAGCTGCAGGACGAGGCGGGAATGCGGGCCTGGGCCAGGGCCTGGGCAACGGCAGCGGGCAACGGCTCGGGCGCTTGCGCCCCGGCCCGGGCGAGGGGTGCGAACCCCGCAGGAACGGCGGCCATCGCCAGGCTGGAGCACAAAAGGCGGCGGGTTCGATTCATCGGCATGAGCGGGTTGAGGAGTAGGTGGTCGTCGGCGCGGACAACAAACTGGGCCAGAACGCGGGCGGAGTGGGGCGAAAGCCCGGATGAGGCGACGGCCGTGCGGACAGGGGATTGTCGTGAGTTCGGGACAAAAATGCGTCAAAGAATCAGCGGTTTATCCGAACGGTGGACATCGTGTCGTCTGGGCAGGACATCGAGACCGCCGGATCCCCTGACTGCAGCATCGACCCCCGGGTTTTGGATCCATGGATGGGCATGAACGTCTTGATTTCCTTGAGAAAAGGGCTGCTGGCACATCGATTGCTGAGTGGTTCTGTGCGTGGGTTCGATTCTGCGCATCATTGTTCCCTCATCAAGGAGTTTCTCATGCAAACAGCCACACCCATTCGAAGCCGGTGGACTCGAGCACTTGCCACGGCCGCGCTTCTGGCGTCTTTCGGGGTAGCGTCCGCCAGTGCCCAGACCGCTGGCGCCGCGCAAGGCCAAACCGGAGCGCCATCCAAAGCCAAGTGTGAGCAGGAGGCCGCGGCCCAAGGACTTTCGGGAGAACAGGCCAAGAATTTCATTGACCAATGCCTGCACCAGGGCTGATGGAGGGCTAGTTGAACGCGCGCGCCTTGTCCCGACAAGGCGCGCGCGTTTGCATTGGCCGGATGGTGCGCAGGGATCGAGGCGGCCAGGTTGGCCTCGCTCGGGCTGAAGTCACGCGTTCTTGGCCCTGCACGGTGCAATCAAGGCTGGCAGTTGCATCACGACGGATCAACGCCGTCGCTCGACTGGCCGCAGGCGCCTTCGGGTAGGGGTTCGCTGCTGCGGGTGATGAACAGGTTCTGCCCGGCGACTAAACTGGATTGCAGGCGGGGGCTAGGTGCGTGGCAACACGCGTACGGGCTTCGGGCCTGCACCGTTTTCGCCCGATCGCCGACCACAGTCCTGCCCGATTCATCCCCCGCATGTCATCAGCCCTGCATGTGCTCGCCTTCGACTCCAGCACCGAGTGGCTGTCGGTCGCGCTCGACCTGGGCGACGGGGCCGTGTTGGCCAGCACCGAGCCTGGCGGTGCGCGAGCCTCGCAGCGCCTCTTGCCGCTGGTGCAGGAGTTGCTGGCCGAGGCCGGCCTGCGGCTGCGCGATATCGGTCTGATCGGTTTTGGCGCCGGTCCCGGGGCTTTCACAGGTTTGCGCGCCGCCTGCGCGGCTGCACAAGGTTTGGCGTTCGGGCTGGACATTCCGGTTGTGCCCGTTCACACGCTGCTCGCTGTGGCGGCATCTGCCGAAGGCTCGGCCCAAACGGCATCCACCCTCTTGGTCGCGAACGATGCCCGCATGGGCGAGATCTACTGGGCGCTGACGCAGCAGGGGGCAGACGGCGACTGGCGTCTGTCCGCCCCGGTGCAGGTTGCGCCGCCGCAAGCGGCGGCGGCGGCCTGGGTGCAAGCCTTGGGTGACGTGCCGCCAGCGGGCTTGCAACTGCTCGGCCATGCCTGGGCCGAGCATGGCGCAGCGCTGGCTGCGGCGCTGCCCGCGGCCTGGCATGCGTTGCTCGATGAGGCCCTGACGGTCGCGCCCAAGGCCGCTGCCGTCGCCAGGCTGGCGCGCGCCGCGCATGCGCGCGGGGAGAGTGTCGCCGCCGCGCAAGCTCTGCCCATTTATGTGCGCAACAAGGTGGCGCTGACCACGGAAGAACGCGAGCGTGCCCGCCGGGTCGAGGCGGCCCACTCATGAGCGCCCAGTTCAACGCGCCGCTGCCCGAGGCCGAGCTGCGCGCCATGACCGACGCCGACTTGCATGCGGTCATGGCCATCGAGTGGCGCGCTTATGCGTTCCCCTGGAGCCGCGGCAACTTTGCCGACTCGCTCAACCCGCGCTATGTGGTGCAGGTCCTGGCACGGCCGGATGGCGTGGTGCTCGGCTATTTCGTCGCCATGCCGGGGGTGGAAGAAATGCACCTGCTCAACCTCACCGTGGACCCCGCGCTGCACGGTCTGGGGCTGGGCCGCCACCTGCTCGACGCCGTGCTGGTGGCGGCGGCCACGCAAGGCGCGCTGCTGTTGTGGCTGGAGGTGCGTCCGAGCAACGAGCGCGCCATCCGCCTGTACGAGCGCTACGGTTTTCAGGCGGTGGCCAAGCGCCGCAACTATTACCCGGCGCTCGACATCTACGGCCAGCCGTGCAAGGAAGACGCGCTGGTGATGTCGGCCCAGGTGGACGTGCTGCGCCGTCGTCGCGGATGGGCATGAGGCCGCGCGCCGTGCCCGACCCGCTGCTCGATCCCAATCGGCTCGCAGCGCTGCGAGCCCTGGGCTTGCCGACGGCCTTCGTGCGCCGCAGCGCGTTGAGCGAGGCCGAGCTGGCTGCGCTGCTGCCCCGCCTGCCGGGCGAGCGCCCGGGCGACTGGCGGCAACCGCAAGCCAGACCAGCCATCCCCGTTGCGCCGCGCGCCGCGGCGGCAGCGCCGCCGCCGACGGCCCAAGAGCAGATCGACGAACAGGCGCCGGGCGCGGAGCCTGCGCAGCGCACGGCATCGCCGCGCGCCGCGGCGCCGATCGGCGCGTCGGCCGCTGTTGCGCGGCCCCCCGCGGCACCGGCCCGCCTGCGACAGATCGCCACGCTCGACCAGGAGGCGCTCGCCACCCTCGCCCAGTGCTGCCGTGCCTGCAAGCTCGGCAGCCTGCGTCATCAGGCGGTGTTCGGCGTGGGCCACGCCCAGGCGCAGGTGATGGTGGTGGGCGAGGCGCCCGGGGCCGAGGAGGACCGCCTGGGCGAGCCCTTCGTCGGGGCCGCCGGCAAGCTGCTCGACAACATGCTGCGCGCGGCAGGCCTGGCGCGCGCGGGTGACGACCCGGCGCGCACCGTGTACATCGCCAACGTCATCAAGTGCCGGCCGCCGGGAAACCGCAATCCGGAGGCGGATGAAATCGCGCAATGCGAGCCCATTCTGGAGCGCCAGATCGCGCTCGTGCGCCCACGTTTGCTGCTGGCGCTCGGCCGCTTCGCCGCGCAGCAGCTCACCGGCAGCACCGAGCCCATTGGCCGGCTGCGCCAGCGCCTGTTTCGCCATCAGGGCATCCCCGTCGTGGTGAGCTATCACCCGGCGTATTTGCTGCGCACACCGCTGGACAAGGCCAAGGCCTGGGCCGACCTGTGCTTCGCCCAAGAGCAGCTTGCCGCCGTGCTGCAAACCGGGGACTCTGCGGCGTCCGACTCGGCTGCTTCCTAGAATGCCGCGCATGACCTTCATCGACCAGTGGCAGACCGCCAGCCAGCACAACGCCAGCAGCTTGTGCGTGGGCCTGGATCCCGAGCCTGAGCGCCTGCCCGCGCCGTGGACCCACGACACCACGCGGCTATTCGATTTCTGCGCCGCGATCGTCGACACCACGGCCGATCTGGTCTGCGCCTATAAGCCGCAGATCGCGCATTTTGCGGCAGTCGGGGCCGAGGCACAGCTTGAGAAACTCATCCATCACATCCACCGCAACGCCCCCGGCGTGCCGGTGATCCTCGACGCCAAACGCGGCGATATCGGCTCCACCGCGCGGCATTACGCCCGCGAAGCGTTCGAGCGCTACGGCGCCGATGCGCTCACCGTCTCGCCCTTCATGGGTGCGGACTCGCTCGACCCCTACATCGACCACTACCCGGAGCGCGGCCTGTTCGTGCTCTGTCGCACCTCCAACCCCGGCGGCGAAGATTTGCAGGCCCTGCGACTTGCTGCCGGGACCACGCCTGCTCACCCCACCGTTGATCGAAGCGCCGAGCCTTCCCAAGGCTTCGTGACCCTGTCGCAGGACGCAAGCGGCGGGGCCGAGCCCTGGGCGTGCTGGGAGCGCGTTTTTGAGCGCGTCGCCCGCCTGGCTGCCGGACCGTGGAACCGCAACGGCCAGATCGGCCTCGTCACGGGCGCCACCCGGCCTGACGACATCGCCCGCATTCGCGCCATCGCGCCCGACGCGCCGCTGCTCATTCCCGGCGTCGGCGTGCAGGGCGGCGACCTGCGTGCCGCAGTTGGCGCCGCGCACCACCGCTTTCTGATCAACGTGTCGCGCAGCGTGCTCTACGCCGGCAGCGGCCCCGACTTCGCCGCCGCGGCGCGTGCCCAAGCCGCCCGGTTGCGCATCGCCATTGCCGCTGCCATGACTTCCTGAGCCCTCCAACCCCATGCCATCCAGCCCTGGTTCTTCCCCCCTCACCCATTTCGACGCCACTGGCCAGGCCCACATGGTGGATGTCGGCGCCAAGCTTGAAACCGAACGGGTGGCCGTGGCACGCGGCACCATTCGCACGCAGATGGCCACGCTGGAGCTGATTCGGTCCGGCAACGCGAAGAAGGGGGACGTCCTCGGCGTCGCGCGCATCGCCGCCATCCTGGCGTCTAAACGCACCGCCGACCTCATTCCGCTGTGCCATCCGATCGCGCTCACGCGCGTCAGCGTGGAGTTCGAGGTGGACGCTGCTGCCAGCGCCGTGCACTGCACCGCCCGCGCCGAGACCCATGGCCGTACCGGGGTGGAGATGGAAGCCCTGACCGCCGTGCAGATCGGCCTGCTCACCATTTACGACATGTGCAAGGCGGTCGACCGCGGCATGACCATCACCGACGTGCGCCTGCTGGAAAAGCGCGGCGGCAAGAGCGGGCATTGGCAAGCCGATGCTGCGCCGGGTTGACGCCGGCACCCGTGCCGCTTGCGCCCCGGTGACCGCGCATGGCAGGATGGGTTGAGTGGCCGATGTGCCGCTCGCTGCCCATGTGAATCTCGGGGGCATGCGCCGCTTTCTACAATGTTGCTCATGAACACCTTGACAGAACCCACCTTGTTGCGCTTGGAGGAGGCACGTCGCCTGCTTCTGGCGCCTTATGGCATTGACGAAACCACCCTGCAGCGCACCTTGGCACGCGCGTTCGAGCACAAGCTCGACTACGCCGACATTTATCTGCAATACACCCGTTCGGAAGGCTGGAGCCTGGAAGAAGGCTTGGTCAAGAGCGGCAGTTTCGGCATCGAACAGGGCTTCGGCATTCGCGCCGTGGACGGCGACAAAACCGCCTTCGCCTATTCCGACGACATTTCGGAAGCGCGATTGATGGAGGCCGCAGTCACCGTGCGAGCCATCGCCGGCCTGGGCCGTGGCCGCGTCAAGCTCGGCGGCGCGACGCATCCGGCAACTGGAGGGCGGTCGCTGTACGGCGCCGTCGATCCGCTGGCGGCGCTCGACTCTGCTGCCAAGGTGGCGCTGCTGCAGCGAGCCGATGCCATGGCTCGTGCCAAGGACCCGCGCGTCGCGCAAGTCATGGCCAGTCTGGCCGGCGAGTACGACGTGGTCATGGTGCTGCGCTCGGACGGCATGCTGGCCGCCGACGTGCGCCCGCTGGTGCGTTTCAACCTCTCGGTCATCGCCGAGCAGAATGGCCGGCGCGAAACCGGTTCGGCCGGGGGTGGCGGTCGTTTTCCGCTCAGCGAATTCACCGAAGCCAAGGTTCAGGAGCATGTCGACGAAGCCGTGCGCCAGGCGCTGCTCAACCTCGAATCGCGCCCGGCTCCGGCAGGCGAGATGAGTGTGGTCCTGGGCAGCGGTTGGCCCGGTATCTTGCTGCACGAGGCCATCGGCCACGGGCTGGAAGGTGACTTCAACCGCAAGGGCTCCAGCGCTTTCGCCGGCCAGCTCGGCAAACAAGTTGCGGCCAAGGGCGTGACGGTGCTGGACGATGGCACCCTCGACAACCGCCGCGGCTCGCTGAACATGGACGATGAAGGCCACCCGACCCAGCGCACCGTCCTGATCGAAGACGGGGTGCTGGTGAACTACATGCAAGACAGTCTCAACGCCCGCCTGATGAAGCGCCAGCCCACCGGCAATGCGCGGCGCGAGAGCTACGCCCATGTGCCCATGCCGCGCATGACCAACACCTACATGCTGGCCGGCGACAAGTCACCCCAGGAGATCGTGGCCAGCCTCCACCGTGGCCTGTATGCGGTGAACTTCGGCGGTGGCCAGGTCGACATCACCAGCGGCAAGTTCGTCTTTTCCGCCAGCGAAGCCTGGTGGGTGGAAAACGGCAAGCTGCAGTATCCGGTCAAGGGGGCGACGCTGATCGGCAACGGCCCGGATGCGCTCACCCGCGTCAGTCTCATCGGCTCCGACATGCGACTCGACCCCGGCGTCGGCACCTGCGGCAAGGATGGGCAGAGCGTGCCTGTCGGCGTCGGCCAGCCCACGCTGCGCATCGACGGCATGACCGTCGGCGGCACCGGCTGATCGCTCGCTGCCCAGGCTGCGCATGCGCAGCCTGGCTGGGCCCGCACGGGCTGCGTGCGCCAGGGTTCACACCACCTTCAGGCCCTTGAGTTCCGGTTTCGGGTCGGGTTCGCGGATGTCCATGGCCTCGAGCGCCTGCATCACCAGGCGCGCCACCAGCAGGTTGCGGATGGGCTTGTGGTCTGCCGGGACGATGAACCAGGGGGCATGCCGGGCGTTGCTGCGTCGCAAGGCGGCCTCGTAGGCGTCTTGGTAGCGAGGCCACAATTTGCGCTCGGAGAGGTCGGAAGGGTCGAACTTCCAGTGCTTGGCCGGGTTGTCGATGCGCTCCTGCAGGCGCTCGCGCTGTTCCTCGTGGCCGATGTGCAGAAAGCACTTGACGATGGTGGTGCCGTTCTGCGCCAGCATGCGCTCGAAGTCGGCAATCTGCGCCAGGCGCCGATCGAATTCGGGAATGTCGATCTGCTCATGCGCGAGGTTGATCACCGGATCCTCGTAATGGCTGCGGTTGAACACGCCGATGCAGCCCCGTGGCGGCACCTGCGCATGCACCCGCCACAGAAAGTCGTGCCGCTGTTCCTGAGCGGTCGGAAAACTGAAGGATGCCGCGCGCATGCCCAGCGGGTTGACGCCCGTGAAGACGGCCTTGGTGGTGCTGTCCTTGCCGGCCGAGTCCATGCCCTGCAGCACCACGAGCAGGGCTTGATCCTTGCGGGTGAACAGACGGTCCTGACGCTCGCCAATGTCCTCGCGCAGCTGTGCGAGTTCTGCCTCGACGCCGTTCTTGCTGCTGTATTCCGGCGAGTCGATGGCGGTGTCGCGGCTGTCCAGCCTGGGCGCTTCCCCCACGCCAAAGCCGAGGTCGCTGATCGATGGCATCGCTTTGAATCGGAGCATCCGGAATTCCTCCTGCGGTTGTGCGTGGATGGTATCCAGGTGCACCGCGTGGCGCTCCGGGGCGCCACGCCCGGTAGCGCCCGCAGGCGAGGGCACCCAACCCCGCGTTGCAATTCAGCCAAGCTCCGGCTTGCGGCCACGGCGCGAACGCGACTACACTCGTCTGGCTGATTGCTCCATCCTGCCATGTTCAATTCCGGTTTTTACTTTTATTTCTGGTACTCGCACCGCACCGGCGGAGGGAGAGGGCAGCGTTCAGCCTGAATCGATCAAATCCCTGAAAACCGCCGGCTCAACCCGGCGGTTTTTTTTCGCCGGGCCGGCAAGGAAACCCGCCATGTTCGACGACCGCTCCCATTCCCCCATCCTGCAGCCGACGCAGCAGCCCAAGCCTTCCACTCAGCCAGGAGAAAGTTCCATGCCCCCGAAGTCGACTGCCCCGATGCCCGAGTGGCGCGCCGCTCCGTCCGAAAAGACCTCGGCCACCGACGATGAACGCATCAAGGATGTCATGCCGCTGCCACCACCCGAACATCTCATCCGCTTTTTTCCGATTGCCGGCACACCCGTCGAGCGGCTGATTCAGGACACGCGCAAGGCGGTGCACCGCATCGTGCAGGCCGACGACGACCGTTTGCTGCTCATCATCGGCCCCTGCTCCATCCACGATCCCAGGGCCGCGCGTGAGTATGCCGAACGCCTGGCGCAGGAGCGCCGCCGCCATGCCGGCGAGCTTGAAATCGTCATGCGCGTGTACTTCGAGAAGCCGCGCACCACGGTGGGCTGGAAAGGGCTGATCAACGACCCCTACCTCGATCAGAGTTTCCGCATCGACGAAGGCTTGCGCATGGCGCGTGAACTGCTCATCGACATCAACCGTCTGGGGGTTCCGGCCGGCAGCGAATTTCTCGACGTGATCTCGCCGCAATACATCGGCGACCTCATCTCCTGGGGCGCGATTGGCGCACGCACGACCGAAAGCCAGGTGCATCGCGAACTGGCCTCCGGACTGTCGGCGCCCATCGGCTTCAAGAACGGCACCGACGGCAACCTGCGCATCGCCATCGATGCCATCCAGGCGGCACGCCGGCCGCATTCGTTTCTTTCGGTGCACAAGAGCGGCCAGGTGGCCATCGTCCAGACCCGCGGCAACAAGGACACCCACGTCATTCTGCGTGGTGGCAAGGCACCGAACTACGACGCTGCCAGTGTGCGCGAAGCCTGTGAGCAACTGGAGGCCGCAAAAGTGGAATGCCGCTTGATGATCGATTGCTCGCACGCCAACAGCGACAAAAAACCCGAGCGCCAACTCGATGTGGCCCAAAACATCGCCGCGCAACTTGCCTCGGGCGAGCGCTGCATTTTCGGCGTCATGGCCGAAAGCCATCTGGTCGGCGGGGCCCAGAAATTCACCCCCGGCAAGGATGCCGCCAGCAGCCTGACCTACGGCCAGAGCATCACCGACGGTTGCCTGCCGTGGGACCAGTCGGTGCAACTCATGAGCACATTGGCCGCCGGGGTCAAGGCACGGCGCAAGCGCAAGTAGGCGCCAATCACGCGGCTGCGTGTGCAAGCCGGCGCGGTGGGGCCGACGATGGCCCAGCCAGCGGCATCTTTCCAGCGCGGCATCCTGCGCGATCTGGGCACGGTGGCCGTTGCGATGGAAGGTCTGCACCGCCACCAGGATCGAGCGCGCGACTTCGCCGCCTTGAAGTGTCCGCATGTGCGGGCGGCGGCATCGTGGCGGTGCGCATCGTCACCTTGCTGATGGCGTGGGTGAACCGCATCGCTGCCGGCGTTGCCGAGACCTGACACCGCCACAGCCCGTAAAAAACCCCGCGCGTGGCGGGGTGAAGGTCTTCACTCGGAAAGGCTTGGATCGGCGGATACGGGGCTTGCCGCGTGCAGGTTTCAGCCGGGCAGGCCGACGGTGGGGTTGCCCAGATTGGTCCACTCGTTCATCGAGCCCGCGTAGAGCCTGGAGTTCTTGTTGCCCATGATCTCGTGCACCACGAACCACGCGCCTGAAGCCAGGTGACCGGTGTTGCAGTAGGTGGTGGTGGGCGCGTTGCCGCTGATGTTGGTGTCGTGGAAAATTTTCTTGTAGTCCGCGGCGCTCATGAACATGGCGGCCCCATGGTCGTCTTTCACGATGGCATCGATCGGGAACGACTTGGCCCCGGCAAGGTGGCCGGCGGTCTTGTTGATCGGCTTCTTGGCGATGCCGAGGAATTGCGCCGTCGGGCGGGCGTCGATGTATTGCTCCGAACCGTTCTGCAGCCCGATCTTGACCTCCTGCGTCGTGGCCAGCAGGGCCTTGTCTTCGCCCGTGGCCCTCCAGTCACCCTTGGCGGTGGGTGCGGGTTTGGTGCTCACCGGATAACCCGCGTTCAGCCAGGCGTTCGTGCCGCCGTTGAGGATGGCGATCTGGTCGTGCGGTACGCCGAAATAGCGCATCTGGAAATACAGGCGGGTCCCGCGGTCCATCGCGAACACGGCGTTGCCCGTGGGCACGATGATGAAGGGCTTGCCGCTGTTCACCCCGGCGTCGTCCATCACCTTGGTGAAGTACCCGGCGGTGGGCATCATGGCCTTGAGCTTGACGCCATCGACCGTGCGGGTCTCACGAATGTCGTTGAAGTTGACCAGCACGGCACCGGCAATGTGGCCGCCGGATTGCTTGACCATGCGGTTCGCCATCACGGGCGGTTCGGCGAACGACTTGAGACTGCCGCCACCACGAATGTCGACCACCGTCACCTCGTTCAGATGCGCCTTGAGCCACTGCGGCGTCACCAGGGGGCCGGGCACATCCATGGCCAAGGCGCCTTGTGCAAAGGCCAGGCCCAACCCCAGAATGCCGGCGCCCATCAGTTCTTTCATCTTCATGTCAACTCCTCCTCGGTTTCAATCGATCAGACTGCATCCAAATCTGCAGATTCATGTGTCGGCTGGAGTCCAGCGTCCCTGCCGACCTCTTTTCCCCGCAGCGCGCCTCTCGGCAGGCCGCGCGAAACATGTGCATGGCAGCTGGTTTGCCCCGTGGTTCGTCGGGGTGCGCATTGCGGCCGGCCACCACGGCATTCGGGCGGCACGACAAGACGCCGCAGGGCAGTTGTCGCGCCTGACCATGTCAACGTGGAGAGCGATCCATGGCTGTCTTGCAATCTAATAGATACTGTACTGAGTAAATGTAGCCGTCTTGTATCGACTGTGTCCAGGCGTTTCACCTGGCCTCGGTGTTTATGCGGAGCGACATACCCCACGGGCTGCCGACGTCTGGCACGACCTGCCGCAACGTGAACAGCGTGAAACCGGTCGTGCCCCATCGTGGATGCGCCGTGTCCCCGCTGCACCGTTGACCACGCACGCTCATCCCCCAGGTGGCGCCGCTCTCGGTGCTGCGCGGCATGTGCGAGGTTGGGCAGGGTCAGGTCGCGCAGGTTCCTGGCTGCGCAGCCAGCACCTGAACCAGCATCAGCCCTTCAGCCGCGCAGGCTGCACCATCCTGGTCAAGGTCGGGCGCTTGCCCGAGGCGGTCGTCACGGCAGGATGGGGCACCGCATGACCCGTGCCTCAAGCCTCGCGTGGCGGTTGGTGACGCCTACAATTCCCTGTGTTCTCAAACCGACCCACTCAGCCGCATGACGACAGCCCTGCTCACGACCTCCATCACGTCCCTGCCCCTGCTCTCGCGTGGCAAGGTGCGCGACAACTACGCCGTGGGCGACGACCTCATGCTGATGGTGGCGAGCGACCGCATCTCGGCCTTCGACGTGGTGATGGACCAGGGCATCGCAGGCAAAGGGGAGGTGCTCACGCGCATTTCGTGCTTCTGGTTCGCGTTGCTGGACGACGTGGTGCCCAACCACCTCACCGGCATCGACCCCGAAAGCGTGGTGGCCGCGCACGAACGCGAGCAGGTGCGGAACCGTGCCTTGGTGGTCAAGCGCCTCAAGCCGCTTCCGGTCGAGGCCGTGGTGCGTGGCTACCTGGCAGGCTCGGGCTGGAAAGACTATCAGGCCAGCGGCAAGGTGTGCGCGGTGGACCTGCCCCATGGCCTGCAGCAGGCAGCCCGCCTGCCGCATCCCATTTTCACGCCGGCCACCAAGGCTGCGCTGGGCGAGCACGACGAGAACATCGACTTCGGCCAGATGGTGCGACTCATCGGCGTGGAACTCGCCGGCCAGGTGCGCGACATCAGCCTGGAGATCTACAGCCGGGCTGCGGCGCATGCCAAAGCACGCGGCATCATTCTGGCCGACACCAAGTTCGAGTACGGTCTGGACAAGCAGGGCCGTCTGGTGTGGATGGACGAGGCGCTCACACCCGACTCCTCGCGCTTCTGGCCGGCAGACCAGTGGCACGAGGGCATTTCGCCTCCGAGCTTCGACAAGCAATTCCTGCGCGATTGGCTCGAAACCGTACCCGGCTGGACCAAGCGGCCGCCCCCGCCCACGCTGCCGCCCAAAGTGCTCGAGGGCACGGCGGCCAAATACCGCGAGGCGCTGGAGCGCATCACCGGTTCGGCTTGATCCGCAGGCTCGAGCGCAACGCTCCAAAGGCTGAGCAGCCGCGCCTCAGCTCAAGACCACCATGCTCAGGCGGCGGCGGTAACTTTCCACCGTGGGGTCGGTGGCAGGGGCCTGACCCTCCACAGGTTTGGCCACCGGCGGCGCAATCAGTTCGAGGATGGCGACATAAGCCTTGCGCGCCGCATCCCCGTTCCAGTTCTTGTCGCGCATCAGGATGTCGAGCAATTCATCCATCGCCTCGGTCCAGCGCTGCTCCACCATACGGTGCTGCGCCAGGGTAAAGCGGGCGGCGAAGTCGCGCTTGTTGGCCGCGATGGCCGCTTGCAACGTGGCGGTGTCGGCAGCGGCGGCTGCGGCGTCGATGGCATCCAGCCAGTGCTTCAGCGCGCTCGCCAGGCGGTCGATGGCGACTTTGCCGGACAGCGGCTCGAAGGCACGGCGCGCGTCGTCCAGGCGACCCTCCTGCAACAGCAGCTTGACGTACTCGCCGCGCGCTGCGTCGTTCGCGGGGTTGGTGGCCAGCGCTTGCTGCAGTCGCTCCAACGCGGAGACGGGCACGGCGTCTGCCGTGGCCTCCTGCCCCTCCTGGGCGTCATCCGCTTGGTCCGCGAAAGCAGGCACATGTTTATCGAGGAACTCACGAATCTGCCCTTCGGGCAGGGCGCCGACGAAGCCGTCCACCGGCTGGCCGTCTTTCATCAACACCACCATCGGAATGCTGCGCACGCCGAAAGCCTGCGCCAGTTCCTGCTCCTCCTCGGTGTTGACCTTCACCAGTTTGAAGCGGCCGTCGTAACTGGTTTCCAGCTTTTCCAGCACCGGGCCCAAGCTGCGGCAAGGGCCGCACCACGGCGCCCAAAGGTCCACCAGAACAGGCATGGTCTTCGAGGTTTCGACCACCTCGGTTTCGAAATTCGCTAGGTTCGCGTCGATCATGATGAGTTCTCCAAAACGCATAGATGGGGGCGCCATGGCCGATTTCCAGGCTGCTTCGCCGGGCAGGGCGTGGGGCTGGCAGCGCGGGCCCGAGCGTCAGCCGCAAGCATACGGCCCCGTAAAATGAACGGCTCTGGAGCAGGACGGAACGCTCCGTATCGACACGCAACGCGAAAGAACACGGCATGGCCTTGATCGGTGTGGTGATGGGTTCGAGTTCCGACTGGGACGTGATGCGTCACGCGGCCGAGATGCTGGCACGCTTCGATGTGGCCCATGAAGCCCGCGTGGTTTCGGCCCACCGCATGCCTGACACCTTGTTCGCCTACGCCGAAGCCGCGCGTGGGCGTGGCCTGGCGGCCATCATCGCCGGCGCCGGTGGCGCTGCGCATTTGCCCGGCATGCTGGCGGCCAAGACCACCGTGCCGGTGCTGGGCGTGCCCGTGCCCAGCAAATACCTGCGTGGCGAAGACTCGCTCCTGTCCATCGTGCAGATGCCCAAGGGCATCCCGGTGGCAACCTTCGCCATCGGCGAGGCCGGTGCAGCCAATGCTGCGCTGTTCGCACTGGCCATGCTGGCGGCGCACGACGCCGCGCTGCTGGCCAGGCTCGAAGCCTTTCGCGCGGAGCAAACCGCACAGGCCGAGGCCATGCGTGTCGGGCTTTGAGGGCGTCCGCGCTGGCCGTGCCGGCACTCTCGCCGGCTTGCGCGCATCGTCGCACGCCAGGCCTCGCCTTGCGCGCTCTGCGTTTCGCGGTTGCGACCAAGCCCGCTGTTCTCGCCCCACTTTTCTTGAGCTGATGCCCGCATGACCGCCTCTCCCACAGACTTCATCGCCCCCGGCGCCACCCTCGGCGTGCTCGGCGGCGGCCAGCTCGGGCGCATGTTTGCGCAGGCGGCGCAAGCCGCCGGTTACGCCGTGACGGTGCTGGAGCCCGACGCCCATGCGCCGGCCGCCCAGGTCGCGCCGCACCATCTCCGCGCGGCTTACGACGATGTCGACGCCCTGCACCAGCTCGCGCGCAACACGGCGGCCGTGACCATCGAGTTCGAGAACGTTCCGGCCGCGACGCTCGACTGGCTGGACGCCCATGTGCAGCTCGCGCCGCACGCGTCCGCCGTCGCCGTGTGCCAGGACCGCACCGCCGAGAAGGCCCTGTTCACGCGACTGGGCGTGGCCTGTGCGCCGCACGCGGTCATCACCAGCGCGGACGCTGCGCGTGTCGCGCAGCTCGAAGCGCTGCTGCCGGGCCTTCTCAAAACTGCGCGTCTGGGCTATGACGGCAAGGGCCAGATGGCGGTGGCCCATGCCGCCGAGTTGCCGGATGCCTGGCGCGCTCTCGGCGGCGTGACGTGCGTGCTGGAGCGCAAACTCGACCTGCGGCTGGAGCTGTCCGTCATCCTGGCCCGTGGGCGGGATGGCCGAATCGTCCATCTGCCGCCGCAGCAAAACCTGCATCGCAACGGCATTCTGTTTGCCAGCTTCGCGCCGTCCACCGCCCTGGACCCCACCCTGGCGCAGCGCGCGGTGCAGGCTGCGCAGGCTATCGCTCAGGGGCTGGGCTACGTGGGCGTGTTGTGCGTGGAATTTTTCGTCCTCGGCGATGGCAGTCTGGTGGCCAACGAAATGGCGCCGCGCCCGCACAACTCCGGCCATCACACGCTGGATTCCTGCGACGTCTCGCAATTCGACCTCCAAGTGCGCGCCCTCGTCGGCGCTCCATTGGTGGCGCCGCGCCAGCACAGCCCCGCCGTCATGCTCAACTTGCTGGGCGATATCTGGTTCGACCCCGCCGGCCTGCAGCGCGAGCCCGACTGGGCTGCCGTGCTGGCGCTCCCGGGCGCGCATCTGCATCTCTATGGCAAGCGCGAGCCGCGCCGCGGCCGCAAGATGGGCCACCTCACCTTCACCGCGGCTACCGCGGCACAGGCGGAGCACGTTGCCCTGCAGGCCTGCGGCGTGCTCGGGCTGGAGCCCTTCTGATGCAACCCCAAGGCCATGGGCCGCGGCGGGTCAGGCAGGCCACCGTTCATCCCCGCGAGATCATGCAGGCCGCAAGCTTGCTGGAAGCTGGAGAACTCGTCGGCCTGCCGACCGAGACGGTGTACGGGCTGGCCGCCGACGCCGCCAATGCCCAGGCCGTGGCGAAGATCTACGCCGCCAAGGGCCGTCCGGCGAATCATCCCGTCATCGTTCACCTGCACCGCAACGCCGACCCCATGCGCTGGGCAGCCGAACTGCCCGATGTGGCCGGCAAGCTCATGGCCGCCTTCTGGCCCGGACCGTTGACGCTGGTGCTGCCGCGACGCGTCGGCGCTGCCGAGGCCTGCGCTGGCGGGCAAGGCACCATCGCCCTGCGCTGCCCCGACCACCCCGTGGCCCAAGCCGTGCTGGCGTTGTTCCAAGGCGGGCAGGGCGGCCTGGCCGCACCCTCGGCCAACCGTTTCGGCCGCATCAGCCCCACGACCGCGGCCCATGTGCGCAGCGAATTGGGCGCGGCCGTGTCCCTGGTGCTCGACGGCGGTGCCTGCGCGGTGGGCATCGAAAGCACCATCGTCGACTGCTCGCGCCTGCACGCCATGGACGGCTTGCCACGCATCCTGCGCCCGGGCGGCGTGCAGGCGCAGGCCATCGCGGCCGCGCTGGGGTGCACAGAGCAAAGCCTGCTGGCGCCGCCGCATCGGCTTCAGGGCACGCGACTGCCGCCTCAGCGCGCGGACAC
>JAJZDV010000142.1 GCA_021846025.1 Pseudomonadota bacterium | reverse complement strand
CGGTGAAGGCCGGAGTGATGAGGAAGGCGAGCCAGGCACGCCCGGCAATCCAGCCGATGAACATGTTGTAGGCATCGGTGCTCCACTGCGCGTACAGCACCGCCACCAAGCCCACCAGCAAGGCGGCACCCCAAGGCAGGCCGTATTGCAGGAAAAGCCTGCGGCCGCGACGTCTGACCAGCCTGGCCAGCGCCCTGGCGGGCGCGGGACTGGCGGTCGGTGCGACGGAGGTCGGGGTCATGGTCAGACTTGGAGGTCGAGGGCCATCATAGGAGCCGGAGGCGTTGCCGGGCATGGCGCCGACCCGCAGGCGAACCGGGGCGCTTGTCGTGCAACGGCGCCAACCCGGCTGGCGTCGGCAACATCGACCTATGCCCGTCATGGATACGCGGCGAGGACCCGGACCGGCGGGAGGGGCAGGACTACGATGCCGTACGGGTAAACACCAGGGTGCCACGCGGCCGATTTAGACAAAGCTGGCTTGCGTGGCTGGGTCAGCGTCCTGTTCGAGGCACCATCAGCATGCAATCCGCGATCGACCTCTCGCGCGCCCAGTTCGCGATGACGGCGCTGTTCCACATCGTCTGGCCCATCCTCACCATCAGCCTGGCCACTTTCCTGGTGGTCGTCGAGCTGCTGTGGCTCAAGACCCGGGACGTGGCGTACTACCGCCATGCGCGCTTCTGGGCCAAGTTGCTGGTGCTGAATTTCGCCGTCGGCGTCGTCTCCGGCATTCCGCTGGAAATGGAGTTCGGCACCAACTGGGCCGGGTTCTCCAACTTCGCCGGCGAGTTCTTCGGCAACATCCTCGGCTTCGAGGGAGCCATGGCCTTCATGCTGGAGGCCGGCTTCATCGGCATCATGCTGTTCGGCTGGGGCCGGGTCAGTCGTGGCGCACACGTGTTTGCCACGGCCATGGTGGCGTTCGGCGCCTCGCTCTCGGCCCTGTGGATCATGGTGGCCAATTCCTGGATGCAGACCCCCGCCGGTGTGACCTTGCAAAACGGCAAGCTGATCGTGACCGACTACCTGGCCGCCATCTTCAACCCCGACATGATTTGGGGCGTGTCCCACATGTATGTGGCGGCGCTGGAAACCGGGGCTTTCGTCATCGCCGGCATTTCGGCGTCTTACCTGCTGAACAAGCGCCATCCCGAGTTCTTCCTCAAGTCCTTCAAGATCGCGTTGCTGGCGTTGGTGGTGATCGCGCCGCTGCAGGTGTGGATCGGCGACTCCAGCGGTAGCGCGGTGTTCCGGGACCAGCCCGCCAAGGGCGCCGCCATCGAGGGCCACTGGGTCACCAACAAGCCTGGCCAGGGGGCGCCGTGGGCCTTGCTGGCGTGGCCGAATCAGGCGGCCCAGAAGAACGACTGGGCGCTGGAACTGCCCGACATGCTGAGCCTGCTGGCCACGCACACCACCACCGGCCGGGTCATTGGCCTGCGCGACATCGCGCGTGCCGACCAGCCGCCCATGATCCCGCTGCTGTTCTACGCCTTCCGCGTCATGGCCGGGATCGGGTTCTGGTTCGTCGTCCTGGCCTTTTGGACGGCATGGATCTGGCGCAAGACACGCGGCGAGGCCAGCGCGCTGCTGGCGAACCGCAAGCTGCTGTGGGCCTGGGTGCTGAGCATGCCGCTGCCGTATGTGGCGGTGGAAATGGGCTGGACGGTGCGCGAGGTCGGGCGCCAGCCCTGGATCATCTACGGCTTGCTGCGCACCGACCAGGCGGCGTCGTCGCTGTCGCCCTTCGCACTCGTGGCCAGCATGGCGATGTTTGCGGGCTTCGACGTGCTTCTGCTGTGCAGCTTCGCCGTCTTCGCTCGCCGCTGGTGGCGTGCCGGACCGGACATGACGCTGGAGCCACCTGCCGCTCCGCGCCGGGTGCTGGACGTGAAGGATGGGGTCTACGGGCATTGAGTCTTGCCAGCAACGCCGACGACAGCCCCCTGCGGCCCGGGCGGCGCGACACCAACACAACGCCCCGGACGAACCCGGGGTGACGGGAAACCCCGATGGACAGCAGTCTGCAACCCCTCCTCGCCAACATCTGGTTCTACGTGCTCGGTCTGATCCTGGCGTTCTACGTCATCACCGACGGCTTCGATCTGGGCATCGGCATCCTCTCGCTCGTCACCCGGCGCGAGAGCCACCGCAGCGCGATGTTCGAGTCCATCGGCCATGTGTGGGATGCCAACGAAACCTGGCTGGTGGTGCTGGGAGGAGCGTTGTTCGGTGCGTTCCCGGCGGTTTACGCCACGGTGCTGAGTGCGCTGTATGGCCCGGTGATGGTCATGATTGGCGGCCTCATCCTGCGCGGCGCGTCATTCGAGTTCCGCCATGCCGCGCGCAGCAAACGCGGCTGGGACTGGGCTTTTGGCGTGGGCAGTTTCGTCGCCGCGCTGGCGCAAGGCGTCATCCTCGGCCAGCTTATTTCGGGGCTCAGCACAGGCTGGCTCGGCCTGGCGTTCTCTGCCGTGGCCGCCCTGGGCGTGGCCTCGGGTTACGTCCTCATGGGCGCCACCTACCTCGTGATGAAGACCAGTGGGAGTCTGGAGCAGGTGTCGCGGCGGCGTACGCGCCAGGCCATCTGGACCACGGTGGTCATGGCCGGCCTCCTCACGCTGGCCACGCCGTTCGCCAGCATCGAGGTGCGCAGCGCCTGGATCGATCCGCAGCGCCTGCCGGTGTTCGTGGTTCTGGGCGCCACTGCGCTGCTGGCCTTCCTGTACATCCTGCGCTCGGCCCAACGCGGCGGCGTGCGCGGTCCGTTCCGGGCTTCAGTGTTGCTGTTTCTCGTGTCGTTCGGCGGGCTGGCCTTGAGCATCTACCCGGCCATGATTCCCGGGCACATCACCATCCTGCAGGCGGCCTCGAGTGCGCCCACGCTGTTGTTCATGCTCATCGGCATCGGCATGCTGCTGCCGGTGATGGTTGGTTACAACGCCTACCAGTACCTGGTGTTTCGCGGCAAGATCCAGGTGCACGACGAGGCCGAGTTCATTGCCGACGATGCCGCGCCGCGGGCGCACACGCATTGAGCCCCCCGGCGCACGGGCCCCGCAGACCGGTCGCGGCAGCGCAGCACCGAAATATCCGGATACCCGCAAGCAGGATCCGGCATTGCAGCCTAGGGTTTTTACCGGGTAGGATAGCGCAGCAACAAAATTTGAGTTTCGTTAATTTCCCTTCATGCGCCAACCATTCACACACTGTTCGCAAACCCGATCATGCGCTCACTCAACACGCTGAACCTGCCCGAAAAGCTGCTGCATACTGGTTTTATTTTCCTGGTATGCATCGGCCTGCTGGCCGCCGAGGCTTATCTCTATGTCACCCACACCGGACTCGACGGCAAGAGCGGCGTGACGCTCAAGGACATCCAGATCTCGTACTACGGAGATCGCAGTTCCACCACGCTGCAGACCGTGCTGCCGACCATGATGGCCAACGCCGGCATCCCCGAGGCGCAGCGCCCCGCCTTCAAGAAAACCATCGACGACTGGATTGTCGGCGGCGAAACCAAGGCGCAATACGACTCGACCGTCCAACCCCTGCTCAAGAGTTGCCTGATGTGCCACAGCGTGGCCATGAGCAAGCAGTTGCACAATCCGCCACTGGCAACCTATGAGGACGTGAAAAACGTCGCCAAGATCAACACCGGCATGTCCTACAGCAGCATGCTCATGGGCGGCATGGTGCACCTCACCATGTTGGGCGTGATTTTCTGGATTGCCGGCTGGCTCTTCCTGCAGACGCGGGTGAACAGCCAGATCAAGGCCATTTCCGTGATCACGCCTTTCCTCGCCATGTTGCTGGATTTTTCCGGTTGGTTCCTCACCAAGCAAAACCCCGATTTCGCCTGGATGGTGCTCATCGGCGGCGCGCTGTCATGCCCCATTGCCATGCTGGAAATGGGCGTGGCTTTGCTCGACATGTGGATCGGCCTGCCGGGCTTCCTGCAGCAGCGCTTGGTGTCGGAAGTGCCGCCCGCATCCAAGTCAAGCTAGCATCCGCTGCCGACCTGATCCTGCTGGTGGCGTTCGCAACCTCGCGGTCAGCTTGCCGCGGTCACGAGCCGGTGCGTTTGCACCGGCTTTTTCATGTCCGCCAACCGCGCCGCAGACAGCGCAGTTGGCGTGGGGCGCAGCGGCCTCATCCCCGCACAGCAGGGGGCTGACAAGCCGGAGGGCGCCCCTAGAATCGCCGCATGTCCGAACGTGCCCCACATCGCGCAGCAGCACCGCCGCTGCAGGTCGTCATCCTCGCTGCAGGTAAAGGCACGCGCATGCGCTCGGCGCATCCCAAGGTGCTGCAGCCTTTGGCCGGGCGGCCGCTGCTGGCCCATGTGCTGGCCACGGCTCAGGCCCTGCAGGCGCAGCGCCGCATCGTCGTCATCGGCCATGGGGCCGAGTCGGTGCAGTCACGCTTCGAGGGCGCGGGCGTCGACTTCGCGCGGCAAGACCCGCAGCTGGGTACGGGCCATGCCGTGCTGCAAGCCGCGCCGTTGCTGGACGACGCTGCCGTGGTGCTGGTGTTGTATGGCGACGTCCCGCTGGTGCAGCCCGCCGCCCTGGCGCCGCTGGTGGACCTTGCCGCCGGCGGGCATCTGGCGCTGCTCACCGTGCATCTGCCCGACCCCACCGGCTACGGCCGCATCCTGCGTGATACCGCCGGCGCGGTGCAGCGCATCGTCGAGCACAAGGACGCCAGCACCGCCGAGCGCGGCATCAGCGAAGTCAACACCGGCATCCTCGCCGCGCCGGTTGCTGCGCTCAAGCGTTGGCTCGGTGCGCTGCGCTGCGACAACGCCCAGGGTGAGTATTACCTCACCGACGTCGTCGCGCTGGCGATTGCTGACGGCGTGGCGGTGCAGGCCGTGGCTGCGCCTGACGTCGGCGACATCCTCGGCGTGAACGACCGCGCGCAACTCGCCCGGCTCGAGCGCCTGGTGCAGGCGCGCCAGGCTGACGCCCTGCTCACCGCCGGCGTGACCCTGGCCGACCCGGCACGCATCGACATTCGCGGCGAGGTGATCTGCGGCCAGGATGTGTTCATCGACGTTGGCTGCGTGTTCGAGGGCCGCGTGGAACTGGCCGATGGCGTGCACATCGGTCCGCACTGTGTGCTGCGCGCCTGCAGCGTGGGCGCTGGCGGCAGGATCGAAGCGTTCTCGCATCTCGACGCCGCCATCTGCGGCGCCGGGGTGCGCATCGGTCCGTATGCGCGCCTGCGTCCCGGCACCGAACTGGCGGACGACGTGCACGTGGGCAATTTCACCGAAATCAAGAACAGCAGCATCGGCCATGCCAGCAAGGCCAACCATCTGAGCTACGTGGGCGACGCCACGGTTGGCGCGCGCGTCAACATCGGCGCCGGCACCATCACCTGCAATTACGACGGCGCCAACAAATACCGCACCCTCATCGAGGACGACGCGTTCATCGGTTCCGACACGCAACTGGTGGCTCCGGTGCGCGTGGGGCAGGGCGCAACGCTGGGCGCCGGCACCACCTTGACCCGCGATGCGCCGGCGCATCAACTCACGCTGTCGCGCGCCAGGCAGGTCAGCGTTGCGGGTTGGACGCGGCCGGTCAAAGCCGGCCGATCTGGAAGCGGCAAATAGCGCAACACCCTGACCGAACGCGACCAACGCAAACAGCTCAACGCGCCAACCCAGCAACAAACCAGGAAGCTTCACCCATGTGCGGAATCGTCGGCGCCGCAGCGCGCCACAACATCGTCCCCACCCTGCTGGAGGGCTTGCAACGACTGGAGTACCGCGGTTACGACTCGTGTGGCCTGGCCGCCTTGCAGCACGGCGCCATCACCCGCCTGCGCACCACCCAGCGTGTGGCCGACCTGCGCACCCAGTCTCAGGGCCTGCACGCTGTGACCGGCATCTGCCACACGCGCTGGGCCACGCACGGCGCGCCAGCCACGCACAACGCCCACCCCATGATTTCGCGCGATCAGGTGGCGCTCGTGCACAACGGCATCATCGAGAACCACGATGAACTGCGCGCCGAATTGCTGGCAGCCGGCTACA
>JAJZDV010000141.1 GCA_021846025.1 Pseudomonadota bacterium | reverse complement strand
CTAGGCGCGCGTTCCGATCGGATGCCGACGCTACGGCGCGTGTGCGCCGCGCAGCGCCCGCATCCGCGCGGACAGATCGACGTGCTCGGTGCGATGCCGGGAACTGCCGCCCAGGTAGCCGAGAAGGAGGCGGTAAGTGTCGAGGTCGAACACCGCGCGCGCATCACGGGCTTGCAAGATGGCATCGATCTCGGCCTCGTCGAGCGCGGTTCCGAGGTGGCTCCATTGGTCGAACACGTGCAGTTCGCCGCGCGCGCTCGCGGGGTTCCACTCGCGCACGCCGACAGGCCCGGGATAGGGCCAATGCCTGAGGCGCTGCGCGGCCAGTGCCATGCTCAGGCGCAGGTGATGGTGTTCCGGGCTTTCGCCGCCGCAGCACACGCCGGCGCAGCGACCGAGCTGGTGTGCAAAACAGCGTCCCTTGCCCGATTCCAGGCCGAGCGCGCGCGGACACAGTCGGTGCGCGTCGGCCAATTGGCGCAACGCCTCGATGGCCTGGCGCTTGCTGCGGTAGGCGCCGTAGAGCCGGTCGAAATCGCGCGGGCGCAGCGCCTCGCCACCGACGAGGCTCAGCAGCGGCCACTGGACCGGGTCATCGGCAAGATGCCACGAGCACAGTTGCCGCTCGCGGCGCAACTGGCGGTTGAGCACCGGCTGCAGTTCCTTGACCAGACGCGCCTCGAGCAGCAGGGCGCCGAACTCGCCGGCGGTTTCGACACACTCGATGCGGCGCACCTCCTGCGCCAGGCGCATTTCCCGCGCAGCGCGGTGGTCGGCCTGGAAATGCGACATCACGCGCCGGCGCAGGCTCACGCTCTTGCCGATGTACAGCGGAATGCGGCCCTCCCCCCACATCAGGTAGACACCGCATCCGCTCGGGAGGTGTTCGATCGGCGTTTGCAGCAGGGAGGGCAGGCTCGGCGCTTCACCGAGCAGCGCGGCAGCCGCGTCTTGCAGTGCCTCGGCGCCACGCTCCGTGCGCACCGCGTCGAGCCAGGCCTGCAGCAGCAGCACATCGCCCATCGCGCGGTGGCGAGAGGCAGTTGCGAGGCCGTGAC
This sequence comes from Pseudomonadota bacterium, assembly GCA_021846025.1. Taxonomy (GTDB): domain Bacteria; phylum Pseudomonadota; class Gammaproteobacteria; order Burkholderiales; family Burkholderiaceae_C; genus Thiomonas_A. Next base: position 5,072 of record JAJZDV010000141.1, on the reverse strand, counting down.
GGCGCATGATCGCGTCCAGACCATGGCCGCGCGCCTGGGGGTACAACCGGCGCGACATGCGCACCGTGCACAGCGTGCGCACGCGCAGATCGACGCCTTCGCGGGCCGCGGCATTCTTCAGGAAACCGTGGTCGAAGCGTACGTTGTGCGCGACCAGCACGGCACCTTCGAGCAGTTCCAGCAGCCGGGGCAGCACCTCGGGCAAGCGCGGGGCAGCGGCGACCATCGCATCGTCGATGCCGGTGAGCTGCTGAATGAACGGCGGGATGCGGCAGGCGGGGTCGACCAGGGTGTCGAGCCTGGCGACCTCACGCCCGTGCTCGATGCGCACCGCGGCGATTTCGGTGATGCGGTCGCGCACCGGGTTGGCGCCGGTGGTTTCCAGGTCGAGCAGCACGTAGCAGGGCAGCATGTGGGCATTGTGCGGCAGGGGCCGTGCATGCCTTGAAGGCCCTGTGCGGCACAGCGGCGCCGTGCGAAGCCCGGTGAGCCGCGCTTGCGGGCACGCAACGCGACGGTCGCTCGCCATGGCGACACCTCCGCAGCAAGCCCGGCGCCTGCGAGCGCGCTTCGGCCACGCGCAGGTGCGGCCAGACGTCCCGCATCATGCCGCCCGACAACATGCGGCATGGTTTGACCTTGACGCTTGTGGCGACGAGGAAAGTCCACTTGCGCGCCTGCAGCCGGACACAAAATCCGCACAGCGTCCGGTCGCGCAGGATGCGCCCATCCACAGCCGTGCTGCGGCTGAGCAAGGCTTCGCTCAACATTACAATCGGCACCCGTTCTTCAGGACAAAACCAGGACAAAACTGGCGCAAACGTGCTGCGCGGCCTGGTTTGGCTTCGCTCCATTCACACCCCCTTGCCCGGCACCGATCGGGCACGCCCACGACGCCGGCATTGGGCTCGATGGTGCATAGAGGGCTGATTTCCAAGGAATTTTTATGAGCCTCAAATGCGGCATCGTCGGCTTGCCCAACGTGGGCAAATCCACCCTGTTCAACGCGCTGACCCAGAGCGCCATTCCCGCCGAGAACTACCCCTTCTGCACCATCGAGCCCAATGTCGGCGTGGTGGAGGTGCCCGATACGCGCCTGCCTCAACTCGCCGCCATCGTCACGCCGCAGCGCGTGGTGTCGGCGGTGGTCGAGTTCGTCGACATCGCCGGCCTGGTGGCGGGCGCCTCGCAGGGCGAAGGCCTGGGCAATCAGTTCCTCGCCCACATCCGCGAAACCGACGCCATCGTCAACGTCGTGCGCTGCTTCGACGACGACAACGTGATTCATGTGGCGGGCCGCATCGACCCGCTGGCCGATATCGGCGTGATCCAGACCGAACTGTGCCTGGCCGACCTCGGCACCGTGGAGAAGTCCATCCACCGCCTGAACAAGCAGGGCCGTGCCGGCGACAAGGACGCGCTGAAAACGGCCGAGCTGCTGCAACGCTGCGAAAAGGCGCTGAACCAGGCGCAGCCCGTGCGCGCCATGGGCCTGTCCGACGACGAGATGGCGCTGATCAAGCCGCTGTGCCTGATCACCGCCAAGCCGGCGATGTTCGTCGGCAACGTGATGGAAGACGGCTTCACCGACAACCCCCACCTCGACCGCCTGCGGGACTATGCCGCGAAGGACAACGCGCCGGTGGTGGCCATCTGCGCCAAGCTGGAGAGCGAGCTGGCCGGCATGTCGCCCGAGGAGAAACAGGAATTTCTCGCCGAACTCGGGCAGGACGAACCGGGCCTGAACCGCCTCATCCGCGCCGGCTACAGCCTGCTGGGCCTGCAGACTTATTTCACCGCGGGCGTGAAAGAAGTGCGCGCCTGGACCATCCCCATCGGTGCCACCGCACCTCAGGCGGCGGGCGTGATCCATACCGACTTTGAACGTGGTTTCATCCGCGCCCAGACCATCGGCTTCGACGATTTCATCGCCTACCGCGGCGAACAAGGCGCCAAGGATGCCGGCCGGATGCGCGCCGAAGGCAAGGACTATGTGGTGAAAGACGGCGACGTGCTGAACTTCCTCTTCAACGTCTGAGCGCCTTTGGCTCGGGTTGCGGGGCCGCCGCAGCGGGCGCAGGCGGGGTTCGGCGAGCCGTGAGGTTGCAAGTGAAGGGAGGGGGCCGATCACGCGCCCCCGTGCCCCATGGGCCCGATTCCGCCAGCACCCGTCCGGGGGCGTCCGGAAGGAAGCTTCGGCGGCCCGAAACCGTCTGCAGAACCTTCCCCCCGGGTGACCGGATGCGCCGAGGTCGGCTGACGGCCCTGTGCACGCAGCCCGACTGGATCGGCCCGCGTGCGGTATACTTTCGGATGTAGGTATGCACAAGGTTGTCGTTTTGCAGGTATTTGCTGTTTACTGCCGCTCCCCGCGGCAAGCCCGGTTGAATTCCCCAAGTGATGTTCTTGCGTGTCTCTGCACTGCGGCGGCATGTGCTGCGCAGCATTTGAAAACGTAAGGAATGATCATGGCGACCCAAACGGGCATTGTGAAATGGTTCAACGAAGGCAAGGGCTTCGGCTTCATTGCCCAGGATGGCGGCGACGCTGACCTGTTCGTCCATTTCAGCGAAATTCAAGGCAGCGGCTTCAAGACCCTGACCGAAAACCAACGCGTCGAATTCGAGGTCAAGCAGGGCCAGAAAGGCTTGCAGGCTTCCAACGTGCGTCCGGTCTGATTCCCGGTCCAGCCGTTGGCTGCACAACCGCGACTTCGGTCGCGGTTTTTTTTCGCCCGGCGTGGCGCCGGCACTCCAGCCAGCGCCACGCCGAAAACCCGGGTCCAACCCAGGGATGTCTCAGGCGCTGACGCCGATGTCCAGCAATCCCACGCCATCCACACCGCCGCGCAGGTGGTCGCCGCGCTGCACCGGCCCGACGCCGGCTGGCGTGCCGCTGAAAATGAGGTCGCCGGCTTCCAGCCGGAAAAGGCGCGAAAGATGCGCGATGATTTCGGGCACGCTCCAGATCATGTCGCCCAGCTTGCCACGCTGGCGTGATGCGCCGTTGACCTCCAACCAGATCGCCGCACTCGGTGCCAGCGCGGTACCCTGGGCTGGCACCAGCGCCGAGCAGGGTGCTGCGGCATCGAACGCCTTGCCCACCTCCCAAGGACGGCCGAGCTTCTTGGCCTGCCCCTGCAAGTCGCGGCGCGTCATGTCGAGCCCCACGGCATAACCCCAGACGTGACCGAGCGCCGCGTCCACCGCAATATCCTGACCGCCTTGGCCGATGGCCACCACCAGTTCGATTTCGTGGTGCACGTCGCTGCTGGCCGGCGGATAGGGAAACACGCCGCCGCTGCCCAGCAGCGCGTCCGGCGTTTTCATGAAAAAGAACGGCGGTTCGCGCGCAGGGTCGTGGCCCATTTCGCGCGCATGTTCGGCGTAATTGCGCCCCACGCAATACACCCGGCGAACCGGGAAGCGCTCCGAGCTGCCCACCACGGGCAGGCTGGGCACCACGGGTGCAAAGACATAGCTGGGTTCGGCTTGCAAGGACATGGTTGGATGGCTCCGTGTTGATGCGGGATGGTGATGTGTCTGCACGCCTCGGCGACCGGCAGACGGCCAGTTGGTGCGTCCAGCCGAAAGCTTAGGGCAACACCAGCCGCCCATGCCCGCCACCCGCGCGTTGGCCACAGGCCCCGCTCTGCCGCGACAGGCCTTCACCACGCTTTCGAGCGTCGGGACGCTGGCCTGGAGACAGACGTCGGCCTAGGACCGAGGGCCCACGCAGGGTGATCGGCGGAGATTCACAGCGTTCCGACGTTCGCTGCCGCGGCGCGGCGCATGGCGTTCGCGCTGCGGGGCATCCTGCAATCCCTCACCCCCGCCATCCTGCTTGCGCTGGGTGCTGGGCTCTCCCACGACCCTTGCGGCACGATCGAGGCCATCGGCATCGCTCCGGGTGTGGGCCGGCATCGCCATGCCTGCCGTGGAGGGTCTGGTGGCTCGGCGGGCAAGGCGCTCGCGACCTGGATTGAAGCCGACCCGCCTCAGCGGCGGCTGCGTCGGCAGGCCAGCACACTGGCGGCAACGGCAGCGGCCAGCGTGCTGGCGTAATCGAGCACGGCACCGTCGCGCAGCAAGCCGCTGCCGACCAGGGCGAGATGCGCCACGAGTGCGGCCAGTGCCGCCCAGCGCACCTGTCGGCCCAGCTTCGACCCGCACGGCTGCAGCACCTTCAGGCTGAGCGCGCCGATGGCGCCGCCCACCACCAGGGGCATGACGCTGGTTCCAGCCAGCCACATCAGCAGCAGGCTCAGCATGCGGTGGACATCGAAAATCGCTGCTGGAGGGCGCTGACCTTTGCAGGCGCTGATCGGATAGGCATTCTGGTCATGGTCGAATCTGCGGCGCGAATGGGCGCTTGGCATCGACAGCGGGATTGACCTGCATCAGCCGCACGGAGTGCCATCCATTCGTAAAATAGTGAACTCACTATGTTATTAGCCGCCGTCGGAGTCAACCACCAGACCGCGCCACTCGATGTGCGCGAGCGTCTCGCATTTTCAGCCGACGGCCTGAAGGATGCCCTGCGCACGCTGCGCGATAGTCTGGCGGTGCGCCGAGGCGGCAGCGAAGGCGCGGTGGAAGCCGCCATCCTCTCCACCTGCAACCGCACCGAGATTTACTGCGCCGCCGAGGCCGACCCGCGCGAGGCGCTGGTGCATTGGCTGGCACAGTCGCGCGCGCTGCGCGAAGGCGACCTGATCGACCACAGCTACCGCCTAGTGCAGGACGATACCGTGCGCCACGCGTTTCGCGTCGCCAGCGGGCTCGACTCCATGGTGCTGGGCGAGCCGCAGATCCTCGGCCAGATGAAAGACGCGGTGCGTGCCGCGACCGACACCGGCACCCTGGGCAGCACCCTGGGGCAAATGTTCCAGCGCACCTTCGCCGTGGCCAAGGAGGTGCGCAGCACCACCGAAATCGGCGCGCACTCGGTGAGCATGGCTGCCGCCAGCGTGAAACTGGCGGAAACCGTGTTCGAGGACCTGGCCGACTGCCGCGTGCTGTTCATCGGCGCCGGCGACATGATCGAGCTCGTCGCCACCCATTTCTCGGCGC
>JAJZDV010000009.1 GCA_021846025.1 Pseudomonadota bacterium | reverse complement strand
CAGCCATGACGGATTCCGATCACAGTTCGGCCTTGAGCCGGTCGAGCAAATCGGCGTGAACCTGCGCATTGACCTCGCGGCGCAGGATGGCCTCGGCGCCCTTCACGGCCAACCCGGCAACCTGGTCGCGCAGACTCTCGCGGGCCTTGATCAGTTGCTGCTCGGCCTCGGCCCGGGCCTGGGCGATGATGACTTCCCCCGCTTCCTCGGCCTTCTTGCGCGCATCCTCGACGATGGCCTGCGCGCGGCGTTCGGCTTCGGCCAGACGTTGCGCGCTTGCATGATGCGAGCGGGCGAGCTCCTGCTCGACCTCTTCGTTGGCCGAGGCCAGTTCGGCCTTGGCACGGTCCGCCGCGGCCAAGCCATCGGCGATTTTCTTGGCGCGCTCGTCCAATGCCTTGGTGATGGGTGGCCAGACGAACTTCGCCGTGAACCACGCCAGCAGCAAGAACACCACGAGCTGCGCAATCAGTGTTGCGTCCAGATGCATGGCGCTAACCTTTGCGTTGAATCAGTCGGTGGGTGGTGCGCTGCAATCACTTCAGCACGAAGGGGTTGGCGAAGGTGAACATCATCGCCAGACCGACACCGATCAGGAAGGCCGCATCGATCAGACCGGCAAGCAGGAACATCTTGGTTTGCAGTTCGTTCATCAGTTCCGGCTGGCGCGCGGCGGATTCGAGGTATTTGCTGCCCATGATGCCGATGCCGATGCAAGCGCCATTGGCCCCCAGACCGATGATCAGACCCGCAGCCAAAGCGACATAACCGAGAACGTGTTCCATGAAAGGCTCCTGTTGAAAAGTTGGTAGTCAGTGAGAAATCAAAGGGTGCGTCGAACCTGAATCAATGATGATCGTGAGCCTGGCCGATGTAGACCAGGGTCAGCATCATGAAAATGAAACCCTGCAGCACGATGATCAGCAAGCTGAAAACGGACCAGGCGAAGCCCGCCACGATGTTGCCGAAAAACAGCGCCCATCCGGTCAGGCTGCTCAGCCCCGCAGCCCCCATGAGGGCAATGATCATGAACAGGATTTCTTCGGCGTACAGATTGCCGAACAGTCGCATGCCATGCGACAGGGTCTTGGCCAGGTATTCGAGCAGCTGCATGGCGAAGTTCAACGGCCACAGCAGAACATGGTTGCCGAATGGGGCGGTGAACAGCTCGTGGACCCAGCCACCGACGCCCTTGATCCGCATGCCGTAATACAGGCTCAGCAGCAAAATGGTGATGGACATGCCCAGGGCTATGGACAAGTCTGCGGTTGGCACGACGCGCAGGTACATGTGTTCCGGGTTGTGCCCGGCCATGGCGCCGGCACCTTGCCACAGGCGCGGCAGGAGGTCGACGGGCAACAAGTCCATCGCGTTCATCATCACGATCCAGACAAAGGAGATGAAAGCCAGCGGCGCGACGAATTCGCGCGACCTGGCGTTGCGCACGATGCCGCGCGCCTGCTCATCGACGAATTCGACCAAAAATTCGACCGCCGCCTGCATGCGGCCCGGCGTGCCGCTGGTCATGCGCCTGGCCACGCGCCAGAGCAGGAAGCAGGCGAACAAGCCGAGCGCCACCGAGACGATGATCGAGTCGATGTCGACGATGCCGAAATCGATCACACCGGCACGCGGACCACTGGTCCATTGCGTCAGGTGGTGGATGATGTAGTCACCGGCGGTGATGGATTGCTGGTCTGCAGACATGGGTAGATCAGTCGATTGAACGATCGCGGACAGTAAGGGGACGATCCGTGGGGCGGGCTCAGGCTTCGGGCGTCCTGCTGCGCAACCTGCCGCGCAAGACCAGCGCCATCCAGTACACCTGCAAGGTCGCTGCCAGGCCCGCCAACATCGCCGGCCAGCTCAGCCCGGGAAGCAGACGGGGCGCCAGGAGCAGAAGCATCACGGTCAGCGCAATTTTCAGCAACTCACCAAAAGCGAATCCGAACAGCGCCAATGCAGGTTGCAACTTCACCAGCCAAGCGCGCATCCCCCCGGCGAACAATGCCGCCGGCAGCATGACCACGAAGCAGCCATACAAAGCCGAGGACGCAGCCGCAAGGCCAGCGAGACCGTAGGCCGCCATCGCGACCACCGCGCCCACCAGGGCCTGGAGCCCGACGACGGTCCACACCGACACGCCCGGCTTGGCCAGCATCAACGCCTGCGCCTGTTCGCGCGTCAGCGGCTTGCGCTCGGTTGTCTCGGCATCGTCCTGCCAGGAATCGGAAGCTTGCACTTGTCTCACTTGACCAGGGGAAATTCGTTCGTCGGGTCCATGCGGCGCCACTGGAGCGGTTGAGCGGACACAGGCTCAACAGGGTTTGTCGCGTCGTGCACGGCCGACCAAGGACTGCACGCTGCCGCACCCAAGCCACTGACGTATTTTTGTGTTTGAGTTGTAACAATTCAGAGGGCGGCGAAGCAGCGGAAGTATACGAGATGGTTATTCCCGTTCCATCGCTTTCCAATGTCCAAAGCCTGGATTTGTTGCCCATCAAGGTTTCCGAGGTTGCGAAGCAACAGTCAACGCCCGAGTTGCACGGCCTGAACCTGGGCATGTTCGAATGCGTGCTCGTTCACCCGCAAACCCGAGGGATGGTCCCGGGGTTTGCTCGCCCATGAAAAGGGCTTGGCTTGCCGTGCCCTGCGGGCACTGTCCCCGGAGGTTCCATGAGCAGCTTGCTGATTTTTGCCCACCTGGCGGGCGCGATGGTCTGGATGGGCGGCATGGCCTTCGTCCTGTCGAGCCTCAGACCCGCCGCCTTCGCCGAACTGGAGCCTGCCTTGCGGCCGCGCTTCTTGTTCGCGACGCTGCGGCGTTTCTTTCCTTGGGTCTGGATCAGCATCGCGCTGCTGCTGAGCAGCGGGTTGTGGCTCATGCTGCAGACGGGCTTCGCCCATGCCCCGCCGGCCTGGCATGCCATGTTCGGCATCGGCTTGGTGATGATGGCACTGTTCGGGCACATCCATTTCGCGCCGTTCAAGCGCGCGCGCCGTGCGGCAGCCGAGCAGGACTGGAGCCGGGTGGCCCAGTCGCTGCAGCAGATTCACAAACTGGTGGTGATCAATTTCACGCTCGGCTGGATCGCCATCGCGTTGGTCACGCTCTGGCACTGAGGGCGGGGTTCGCGCTCCTTCAAGACCCGCGCAGCAGGCGGGCCGCGTCGCGCGCGAAATACGTCAGGATGCCGTCGGCGCCGGCACGCTTGAATCCGAGCAGCGACTCCATCATCACGGCATCGCCATCGAGCCAGCCGTTCTGCGCCGCGGCTTGGAGCATGGCGTATTCGCCGCTCACCTGATAGACGAAGGTGGGCATGCGGAAGGCGTCTTTCACCCGCCGCAGGATGTCCAGGTACGGCATGCCGGGCTTGACCATCACCATGTCGGCGCCTTCCATGAGGTCGAGCTGCACCTCGCGCAGCGCCTCGTCGGAGTTGCCCGGATCCATCTGGTACACCTTCTTGTCGGACTTGCCCAGATTCTTGGCGGAACCCACGGCATCACGAAACGGGCCGTAGAAGGCGCTGGCGTACTTGGCGCTGTAGGCCATGATGCGGGTGTGGATGTGGCCCTGGGCCTCCAGCGCCTCGCGGATGGCGCCGATGCGCCCGTCCATCATGTCGCTGGGCGCGACGATGTCCACGCCGGCCTGCGCTTGCACCAGCGCCTGGCGCACCAGCATGGCCACCGTCGGTTCGTTCAGGATATAGCCGGTGCCGTCCAGCAGCCCATCCTGGCCATGCGAGGTGTAGGGGTCGAGCGCCACATCGGTGAGTACGCCAAGCTGCGGAAATTCCCGTTTCAGCGTCTGCACGACGCGAGGCACCAGACCGTCGGGGTTCGTGGCTTCGGCGCCATCGGGGGTCTTCAGCTCCGGCGCGATCACCGGGAACAGCGCCAGCACCGGAATGTTCAGCTTGACGCAGTCTTCGGCCACGCCCAGCAGCAAGTCCAGGCTGAGGCGCTCGACCCCCGGCATGGAGGTCACGGCCTCGCGACGCTGCTTGCCGTCCAGCACGAACACGGGATAGATCAGGTCATGGACGCTCAGGCTGTGCTCACGAACCAGCCGCCGGGTGAACTCGTCGCGGCGCAGACGGCGCAGGCGCAAGGCCGGATAGTTGGCAGTAACCATGAAAATTGCATCCTTATGTGACGATGGGAACCTCTTGAGCTTACGCGACTCAAGATGAACAGGTGGCTGCCGCGAGGCGCTTCCTCCCGCTTCTCCTCCCTGAGCGGGGGCCTTGGTTTCAAGGCTATTGACCCCGACACCCCCTGTCGGGGTTTTTTTTGCCAAGACACCGCCGCGCGGCTTCGGCTCATGGCTCAGACCCCTGAGCGGCGCTGAAAGCGCACCTGCCCAAGGCCTCGGCGACACGGCGCGCAACTCTGAAATTTAAACTGGCGGTTACCAACAAGGAACAGTCATGGTTTTGCTCTGGGTCAAGGCTCTGCACATCATTTTCGTCATCTCCTGGTTCGCCGGCCTGTTCTACCTGCCTCGCATCTTCGTCAACCTGGCCATGGTGCCGCCCGGCAGCCAAGCCGAGCTTCAGCGACTGCTGCGGATGGCCCGCAAGCTCTACCGCTTCATGACCATCCTGATGATCCCCGCCATCGGTTTTGGCCTGGTGCTATGGCTGCATTACGGCATCGGCCTGCACGGTCCAGGCAACGGCTGGATGCATGCCAAGCTGACCCTGGTGCTGGTGCTGCTCGGCTTCCACCATGCCTGCTCACGCGTGCTGCGCACGTTCGAGCAGGGCCGCAACACCCGCAGCCACCTGTGGTTTCGGTGGTTCAACGAGGTGCCCACCATCGCCATGTTCATCATCGTGCCCCTGGTCGTCATCAGGCCATCGTTCTGAGCTGGCATGCGGTGAAGCACACATCTTCGGTGTTTTCGCGCTACGCGCTGGCGGCGTACTGGCTGCTGGTGCTGTACGCCAGCCTGTACCCATTTTCCGGCTGGCGCTGGCAGGGCCTGAGTCCGCTCGACTTCGTCACGGCGCCGCTGCCGCGCTACCTCACGCTCGGCGACATCGGGCTGAACATCGCCGGCTATCTGCCGCTGGGGCTGCTGGCGGCCGCCAGCTTGCGGCCGCGATGGACGGGCTGGCGCGCCTGGCTGCTGGCGTCGGTCGCTTGCAGCCTGACGTCGTTCGCCATGGAAACCTCCCAGGCCTTCCTGCCGGTGCGGGTGTCGTCCAATGTCGACTGGATCACCAACACACTGGGAGGCTTGCTGGGCGCGGCACTGGCGGTGTGGCTGCTGCCGCGGCTATCGCTCAGCCAGCGAGTGCGCCGATTGCGTGAACGCTGGTTCGCGCGCGACGCCAGCCTCGGCCTGCTGCTGCTGGCGACCTGGCCGCTGGCCTTGCTCTGGCCTCCTCCAGCGCTGTTTGCCACCGGTCAGGTTGCGGGCACTTTGGCGCAAAGCCTGATCGATACCAGCCTGACGGCGCCTGATGTCGCGGCCCCGTTCGCGCGCTGGTTCAATTCCGACGCACTGTTGGCCTTGACCACGCCGCATCCCATGGGTGCGCGGCAGCAGGTCTGGATTGCCGCGACCATGCTGATGGCGGCACTGTGGACCAGCGCGGCGTTGACGCACAACGGCGCGCCACGGGTGCGCATCGGCCTGGCGCTGATGCTGGCCGCACTGATGGCGATGACCCTGTCGGCCGCGCTGGGTTTCGGCCCGGAGCACGCACTGGCCTGGGCCACCCCCGCAGCCATCCACGGCCTGACGCTGGGCCTGGTCATCGGCCTGCCGCTCACCCATCTGCCGCGCCGGCTGTGCGCCGCCTTGGCGCTGGTCGCGCTGCTCTGCGCCCTGTGGTGGATCAACCAGGCAGGGCCCGATCCGTATTACGCGCAAAATCTGCAAACCTGGAGCCAGGGCCTGTTCATCCGCATGTTCGGCCTGCCTCAATGGTTGAGCTGGCTGTGGCCGTACGCCGCCGTGCTCTATCTGCTGGGGCGCGTCGTGCGTCCTGGCGCAACAACTTGAAGCCATCGCCCCATGAGCTACTACGCCCACCATGTTTTTTTCTGCCTCAATCACCGCGAGGGCGGTCGTTCCAGCTGCGCAGCGCGCGGCGCCGAAGCCGCCTTCGACCACTGCAAACAAGCGGTGAAAGCCGCCGGCCTGTCCGGCCCCGGCCAGGTGCGGGTGAACCGTGCCGGTTGCCTCGACCGTTGCGAGGAAGGCCCAGCCTGCGTGGTTTACCCCGAAGGCGTCTGGTACACCTTCGTCGATGCGCAGGACGTGGACGAAATCGTCGAACGCCACCTCAAGGCCGGCGAGGTGGTCGAGCGCCTGCTGCTGCCCGATGCTGCCCCAGTCACGACCCCCTCACCATGAACCGCAACACCCTGCGCGAGCGCATTGCCGGCCCGGTGGGCTGGATCGAAGTGGCGATCGACACACCGGTGCAACCGCCGCGCGGCTTGGCGCTGATCGCCCACCCTCATCCCTTGCATGGCGGCACGCTGGACAACAAAGTGGCGCAGACCCTGGCGCGTGCCTGGCTGCAACTGGGTTACTGCACCGTGCGACCGAATTTTCGCGGCGTTGGCGGCAGCGAAGGCAGCTATGACGCCGGGCGCGGCGAAACCGACGATCTGCGCGCCTTGCTGCACCATTACGCGGCAGCACTGGCCGCGCGGCTCGGGTTGCAAGCCGCGGCCCTGCCACTTGCGCTCGCCGGCTTTTCCTTCGGCGCCTTCGTCGCTGCGCAACTCGCCCAAACGCTGCGCGCCGAGGGCCGCGGCGTCGGCCACCTCACGCTGGTGGGCCCGGCAGTGGTCAACTTTGCCGTGCCCGCCCTGCGGCAGGGCGATGGCCCACAACTCGCCGACCGTGTGCTCGTCATCCACGGCGAGCAAGACGATGTGGTCCCGCTCGCCGCCGTGCTGGACTGGGCTCGACCGCAGCCACAGCCGGTCTTGGTGATGCCCGGAGCTGGACATTTCTTCCACGGCCTGCTCACGCCCCTCAAGGACTGGGTCAGCACCTGGCATGGCAGCGCGCAGAGCGATTGATCCAGCCCCGTCCACCGCATCGGCTGCAGCCATCCTTGCCGGGGATACAGGTCGATGCAATCCCGCCAGCGGCAGGTGAACAATTTCACCGCTGGGGCACTCCAAACCGACATTCTTTTTAACGGCTTGCCCTGCGCGGCGCTGCTATGGTGCGCAGTGTCACGACTGGGCTGCACCGGGTTACCGCAGCCCCCAACCGGTCGCTTTGTTCAACTGTTTTCATCTTTCCCGCTCGAACCATGTCTTTCAAGATGCCCCAACCTCTGGCCCTGCTCGCCGTGGCGGCAGCACTGAGCTGCGCCTGCCTTGCCCAAGCCGCTCCGAAACCCGCCGCGGCGCCCACGTCGACCTCCGCCCCGCTCACGACGGGTGTCGGCAATGTGCCCACCGGGCCCACCGCGGCGCTGCTCGAATCCGTGCCGCTGCCCAATATGCAGGCGCGCAGCTGGCTGGTGCTGGACATGACCAGCAACCAGATCCTGGCCGAGCAGAATGCCAGCCAGCAGGAGGCTCCGGCGTCGCTGACCAAGCTGATGACGGCTTACCTCACCTTCAAGGCGCTGAAAGACGGCTCCGTCAAGCTCAACCAGATGGTGACCGAAACCAACGAGGCCTGGCGCACCGGTGGGTCGCGCATGTTCATCGATCCGCGCGTGCCGGTGTCGGTCAACGACCTGATCCTGGGCATGATCGTGCAATCGGGCAACGACGCGGCGATGACCCTGGCACAGACCGTGGGCGGCTCGGTCTCGGCCTTCGTCGGCATGATGAACCGCCAGGCGCAGCAGTGGGACTTGAAGGGCACGCATTTCATGGACCCGACCGGCCTGCCCGATCCGGGCCATCACACCACCGCGCATGACCTCTCCGTCATCGCCGCGCACATCATCCGCGACTTTCCCGCCGACTATGCCCGCTACTTCAAGGTCAAGGAATTCACCTACAACCACATCACCCAGCCCAATCGCGTGAGCCTGCTGTTCACCGACCCTTCGGTGGACGGCATGAAAACCGGCTACACCAAGGAGGCGGGCTACTGCATGATCACCTCGGCGCAGCGCAACTTCCCCAACGGCCCTCGCCGGCTGCTGACTGTGGTCATGGGGACACCGAGCGAGCACGCGCGCGGCGCTGAAAGCGAGAAACTGTTGAACTGGGCGTTCCAGAACTTCGACGACATTCATGTGGTGACGGCCAACAAGCCCGTGCTCGACGCCCATGTCTGGAAGGGTGAGAACGACCATGTGCAACTCGGCAGCTTCGACACCCTGGCGGTGAGCGTGCCGCGCGGCGACGGCGCCAAGATCAAGACCACGGTGCAGCGCCCCGACCCCCTGGTGGCGCCCATTGCCCGAGGTCAGAGCATCGGCACCCTGCAAGTCACGCTCGACGGCAAGCCCATTGCCAGCTACCCGCTGGTGGCGCTGGACGCCGTGCCGCAAGCCGGTTTCTTCAAGCGCGTGTGGGACTCACTGCGCTTGGCGATCAAATGACGCCGATCGGGGTGGCGCGAAACCGCCGCCCGCGGCGATGACGCACGTCCGGTTGCCACGCCGTTCGCCCGGTCGTTTGCATGGGTTTGTCGCGAGCGCCGCGCGTCACGGCTGACGCCGGTGGATGCCGGCGGTGGCCGCTCAGGCCGCGATCGCCGCTTCATGCTCCGGCCACTCGCCCCGCAGCGAATGCGGCATCGCTGCGCTGATGCGCACCTGCAGCAACGCACCCACCAGTTCGCTCGCCCGGTGCGCCGGCACGGCGAAATTGACGATGCGGTTGTTGCCGGTGCGTCCCTGCAGCTCGTCGGCGCTCTTGCGGCTGGCGCCTTCCACCAGCACCTGCTGCAACGTGCCGACCATGGCTTGCGAGATGGCCTGCGCATGGGCCTCGATGCGAGCCTGCAAGGTCTGCAGCCGCGCCAGCTTCACCGCGGCCGGTGTGCCGTCGACCAGGTTGGCCGCCGGTGTACCCGGGCGAGGGCTGAAGATGAAGCTGTAGCTGGCATCGAAACCGACATCGTCCACCAGCTTCATGAGCTGTGCGAAGTCGGCGTCGGTCTCGCCGGGGAAACCGACGATGAAATCCGAGGAGATGGTGATGCCGGGACGCACCGCGCGCAGCCGGCGCACGATGTGCTTGAACTGCAGCGCGGTGTAGCCCCGCTTCATCGCCGCCAGAATGCGGTCGCAGCCGTGCTGCACCGGCAGATGCACATGCGGCACGAGCTGCGCGATGCGGCCATGCGCTTCGATCAGACGTTCGGTGAATTCGTTGGGGTGGCTGGTGGTGTAGCGCAGGCGCTCGATGCCAGGAATGGCGGCCACATACTCCAGAAGCAATGCGAAATCGCCATCCTCCCCCTCCACCGGTGCACGCCAGGCATTGACGTTCTGCCCCAGCAGGGTGATTTCCTTCACCCCTTGCGCCGCGAGTTCCGCCACTTCGGTGAGCACGTCTTCCAGCGGCCGCGAAACCTCTTCGCCGCGGGTGTAGGGCACGACGCAATAACTGCAATATTTGCTGCAGCCTTCCATGATGGAGACGAACGCGGTGATGCCTTCGGCACGCGCCGGCGGCAGATGGTCGAATTTCTCGACCTCTGGAAAGCTGATATCCACCTGTGCCTGGCCGGTTCGCTCGCGCGCCGCCAACAGTTCGGGCAGGCGATGCAGGGTTTGCGGGCCGAAGACCAGGTCGACGAACGGCACGCGCGCGACGATGGCCGCACCTTCCTGGCTGGCCACGCAACCGCCCACGCCGATGCGCAGCCCGGGCTTACCGGCCTTCAACGCGCGCAGCCGGCCAAGGTCGCTGAACACCTTGTCCTGCGCCTTCTCGCGAATCGAGCAGGTGTTGAGCAGGATGAGATCGGCGTCTTCCGGTTTGTCGGTTTTTTCATAGGGCTGATCGGCGTCGAGCACATCGGCCATCTTGGCCGAGTCGTACGCGTTCATCTGACAACCGAAGGTCTTGATGTAGAGCTTTTTCATGATGATGCATGCAGGTGGGGCGCCCAGGCGCGCTGCGGCGGCCTCATGGAGCGCGATCTGGCTGACGGTGCGGCGTGGCGGCGCGAATTCAGCCCGCGCCGAAGCCGCAGTTCGAAGCGGCACTGGGCACCGTGGCCAGCGATGGGTCCTTGGGGCTGACGAGCCAAACGCGGAACACGCTGCCCGAGGCGTCGCGCAGAAACACGACCGCGCTCTGCAGCCCCGGCAACTGGCCGGTCAGCACCACGCGCTGCTCGGCGTCGAGCACGCGCACACCCGGACCCAGGGTGTAGGGAATGCAGTTGATGGTGATGCCGGGCCAGTCACCGAAAGTGGCCACGCCCTTGAGGCTGCCCCCTGGGAACAGGCGTTGCAACTGGGCTTGCGCTGGACCGGCGCCAAGCGTGCCGAGCAGCATGGCCAAGCCGAGCTGAAGGCCCGCCGAGCGTAGAAATTTGGTGCGAAACACGCGGTTCATGGTGTTGATCCAGAGGCGTGAAGGTCGTTCGACCTGAACTTGCCGCAGGGCCCGACAGGCACGCAGCGCAGGCCAAAATGGTAGCAGCCGCAACCCCTTGGCCGACACTTCGCGGGGATCGACGGGCGCGATCTCAGTCGTACAGCTCGGCGTGCCTGAGGCTGGGCGCGGCGGCATCCTTGGCCGCCAGGCTGGGTTGCTTGCCGACGGCCGCCAAGTCCTGCAGCGGCCAGGCGATGGCCAGGTCATCATCGTTCCACAGCAGGCTGCGCTCGTGCTCGGGGTACCAGTAATCCGTGGTCTTGTAGAGGAATTCCGCGCTTTCGCTCAACGTCAGGAAGCCGTGTCCAAAGCCCGGCGGAACCCACAACTGGCGCTGGTTCTCGGCGCTCAGTTCGACGCCGGTCCAGCGGCCGAAATGGGGTGAGTGGCGGCGCAGGTCGACCGCCACGTCCCAGACGCGGCCCTGGGTCACGCGCACCAGCTTGCCCTGAGGCCTGACGAGCTGGTAGTGCAGGCCGCGCAGCACGCCCTGGACCGAGCGCGAATGGTTGTCCTGCACGAAGTCCGCATCGACGCCGGTGGCGGTCAGGAAGTCGCGGCGGCTGTAGCTCTCGAAAAAGAAGCCGCGCGCGTCGCCGAAGATCCGGGGCTCGAGCACGAGCACACCGGGCAAAGCCGTGGGGGTTGCGGTGCAGGGCATGGATCGGGACGTAGGTTGATGGACGGGGTCAAGACGTCGGCTCGTTGAGCAGCCGCAGCAGGTACTGGCCGTAGCCGTTCTTGTTCATCGGCTCGGCCAGGCGCTGCAGTTGCGCGGCGTCGATCCAGCCCTGACGGTAGGCGATCTCCTCCGGGCAGGCCACCTTCAGGCCCTGGCGCTTCTCGATCGTGGCGATGAACTGGCCGGCGTCCAGCAGGCTGTCGTGGGTGCCGGTGTCGAGCCAGGCGTAGCCGCGGCCCAGGGTCTGCACCTGCAGCGTGCCCTGCTCCAGGTAGACGCGGTTGACGTCGGTGATCTCCAGTTCGCCGCGCGGCGAGGGCTGGAGCGTGGCGGCGATGTCGAGCACCGCGTTGTCGTAGAAGTACAGCCCGGTGACGGCGTAGCTGCTCTTGGGCTTGGCCGGTTTTTCTTCCAGACTCACGGCGCGTCCTTGCGCGTCGAACTCGACCACGCCGTAGCGTTCGGGGTCGTGCACGTGGTAGGCGAAGACCGTGGCGCCATGGTCCTGGGCGCTGGCCTGCTGCAGCTGGGTCTGAAAATCGTGCCCCCAGAACAGGTTGTCGCCCAGCACCAGGCTGCAGGGGGCCTGGCCGACGAAGTCGCGGCCGATGACGAAGGCCTGCGCCAGCCCGTCGGGGCTGGGCTGCACGGCGTACTGCAGGTTCAGGCCCCACTGGCGGCCGTCGCCCAGCAACTGGGTGAAGCGCGGCGTGTCCTGCGGGGTGGAGATGACGAGCACGTCGCGCATGCCCGCCAGCATCAGCGCCGACAGCGGGTAGTAGATCATGGGCTTGTCGTACACCGGCAGCAGTTGCTTGCTCACCGCCTGGGTGACGGGATAGAGCCGCGTGCCGGAACCGCCGGCGAGGATGAGGCCTTTGCGTGACTGGGGCAAGTTCATGGACGATCCGCGTGGCTGGCGATGGGAGTGAAGGGCATCAGGAGCTTACAAAACACGGTCGACTCGAACGCGCAATGGATGCTCGATGTTAAACGCCCGCCTTGTGGCCTGAGCCGCATGCGCGACTCCCGCAGGCGAGGTCTTGGCCAACCCTGCCTGGGCCCGGAGGGCGTGCCGGACGGCACGGGGCGGCTGCATGGCACTCTCGGTGCCAGCATCCGGGCTGGCACCGTGCCGTCCGGCGAGCGTGTGCCGGGGTTGCACAGAGCGCTCGCCGCCCGTCGTTTGCAGCCTTCGGCTATCTTGCTGCCAGCGATCCGGCGTTGGCGCTCAGGCTGCAAGAGCAGGACAACGACGCGTTCACTCAACCGCCCAGGCTCCGGCCCCTCTGACCACCCATCGACGTGACTCCCGACACGGCCTATGCCGACCTGACGCCCGATTGCCTCCTCAACGCAATCGACACCCTCGGCACGCGTTGCGATGGCCGGCTGCTGCAATTGAACAGTTTCGAGAACCGCGTCTACCAGGTCGGACTCGAAGACGGCAGCCAGCGCGTCGCCAAGTTCTACCGGCCCGGACGCTGGAGCGATGCGGCGATCCTCGAAGAGCATGCGTTCACGCTCGAGTTGGCGCAGCGGGAAATTCCCGCCGTAGCACCGCTGTCGTTCAACGGCCAAACGCTGCACCATGGCGATGGCCATCGTTTCGCGCTGTTCGCCAGCCAGGGCGGCAGGACGCCGGAACTCGAGCGCGACGAGACCCTCGAGTGGCTGGGGCGTTTTCTCGGTCGCCTGCATGCGGTTGGTGCCGGTGGCATGTACCGGGCGCGGCCCTCGCTCGGCATCCGGAGCTTCGGCGTCGAGCCGCGCAATCTGCTCGCTGCCGGAGATTGGTTGCCCGAGGACTTGCGGGCGGCCTGGATCAGCGTCGCCGACCAGGCGCTCGAGGGCGTGAACCGCGCCTATCAGGTTGCCGGTGACGTGCAGGTGCTGCGGCTGCACGGTGACTGCCACGCCGGCAATATCCTCTGGACCGGCAGCGGCCCGCATTTCGTCGACTTCGACGACAGTCGCAGCGGCCCCGCGGTGCAGGATCTGTGGATGCTCCTGTCCGGCGACGCGGCGGACATGCGCCGCCAGCTCGCGGCGCTGATGCGCGGTTACGCGATGTTCCGCGCCTTCGACAACCGCGAGCTGCATCTCGTCGAAGCGCTGCGCACGCTGCGCCTGATCCACTACAGCGCCTGGATCGCCAGCCGCTGGCACGACCCGGCCTTCCCTGCCGCCTTTCCCTGGTTTGGCAGCGCCCGCTACTGGCAGGACCGCATCCTCGAGCTGCGCGAACAAGTGGCGCTGATGCAGGACCCGCCGTTGCTCTGAGCCGCCGCTGCGGGAATCAGCGCGGCGCGGCGCAAAAGCAAGACGCAACACCGTGCACCGCCGGCTTGTCCGTCTTTCGCAGGCGGTCGCGGCAGCGCCAGGTCAGGCGAAATCGAACAGCCTGGCGGCCGTGTCGTGCATCAGCTGCCGGCGCTCGGCCGCGGTGAACATTCGCTCCCAGCGCCGCAGCATCGGTCCGAAATCCAGGCGGAACGGCGCCTTCAGGTACGGCCAGTCGGAAGCCCACATGCAGTGCTCCGTGCCGAAGGCCTGCACCAGCGCCTCGATGTACGGTTCGACGTCGGGGAAGGGGAACGGGGTCTCGGCAAACTTGGCCTCGCCCGATAGCTTGACCGCCGCGCGCCGCTCCCGCCCCAGCGCCAGCAGTGCCTGGAACCCGGGCTGCTGCAGGCCGCGCGAGACGACGGGGCGCCCGCAGTGATCGAACATCAGCCGCAGATCGGGGACGCTGTTGAGCATCGGCAGCAGCTCGACGAGTTGGTCGCCCTCGATCTGGAACTGCGCCCACAGGCCTAGCTCGGCCAGGCGCAGCAACAGCGGGCGCAGTCCGGCGCAGTAGGCCACGCCGTGCATCGCCGGGTTGAACGCGACACCCAGCACGCCCCGCGCCTTCAGCGCCGCCAGAGTTTCCAGCGACGCGTCCTGCGGCAGCACGACGATGCCCTTGAACTTGCCGCCCCCGGTGTCCAGGGCATGCAGCAGGCAGCGGTTGTCGATGTTGTAGCCCGAGTTCGGCCCGACCAGCAGTGCGTGGGTCACATGGAAGCAGGCCATGACCTGCTCGAAGTAGCCCTGCGCGCCGATTTCCTGACCCGCTGGGCGGTATGCGACATCCGGCGCATAGGGAAAATGGTCGGGGTCGAGCAGATGGCAGTGGGTGTCGATCTTGGGCTGGTCGAAAACGCTCATGGCGATGGCCGGGCGGGGGATGGGCAGCTCAGAATGTCGCGGCCAGCGCGGCGCGCAGCTCGTCGGCGATCTGCGGCTGCACGCCGAACCAGAGTTCGAAGCCGCGACGTGCCTGGTTGAGCAACATCCCCAGGCCGTTGACCGTCGGGTTGCCGCGTGCGCGCGCGGCCGCCAGCAGCGGAGTCTCGAGCGGGATGTAAATCACGTCGGACACCAGCGCAGTCTTCGGCAGACGGTCGAGATGCAGGTCCAGCGCGGGATGCCCGTGCATGCCCTGGTTGGTGGTGTTGACCAGCAGCGCCACGTCGGCCAGGGCCTCGTGGCGCTCATCCCAGCCGTGCACCTCCACGGCCGCGCCGAACTCGGCGGCCATCGCCTCGGCCTTGCCGCGCGTGCGGTTGATCAAGCGGATGCGCGGCGCGCCTTCGTCCAGCAGGCTCAGCACCACCGCGCGTGCCGCGCCGCCGGCGCCCAGCACGGTCACCGGCCCAGCGCCGGCTTTCCAGTCCGGCTTGGCATCGCGCAGGCATTGGATGTAGCCGTAGCCATCGAAGTTGTAGCCCGTCAGCGAGCCGTCGACTCCGGCGACCACCGTGTTGACCGCGCCCATGCGGCGAGCCAGCGGATGGATCACATCCAGCATGGGCATGATCGCCACCTTGTGCGGAATGGTCACGTTGCAGCCGGCGATGCCCAAGGCGCGGATTCCACGCACGGCGTCGGTGAGATGCTCCGGCTTGACCGGGAACAGCCCATACGCGGCCTGGAGCTTGTGCTGACGCACCCAGAAGTTGTGGATCACCGGTGAGCGCGAATGCGCGACCGGCCATCCCATCACTCCCGCGAATTTGAAAGTCTTGTCCATGCTCATCTCCATTGCCGCGTCAATGCGGGTTCGACTCGGACCTGGGGGGAAGGTCGCGCCGAGCCGGTCCGGTGTAGGTGTAGTCGATGTCCTTCGGCATCGGACCCTTGATGCGCGCGCCCTGCTGCTTTTGCTCCCAGGCATGCGCGAGGATGCCCACCGATCGCGACAGGATGAACAAGCCGCGGCCGAGTTCGGGTTCGAAGCCGAGTTCGCAAAAAATCACCGCGGTGATGCCGTCGATGTTCATCGGGATGTGCCGCCCCTTGGCTGCACCGAGTGCGGCTTCGACAGCATGCCCGATCGCGGCGTAACGCCCGCTGACCGCACCGGCCTGCACCGCTTTCGCCACGAGTTCGAACAGTGGCGCGGTGCGTGGGTCGATCGGGTGGAAGCGGTGCCCGAAGCCGGGCACGATCTTGACCCCAGCCTCGCGCCAGCGTGCCAGAACCGCGCTGGCAGCCAACTGCAGGTCGCCTGCCGGGCCCGCCTCGGCGTCGATGGCGCGATAGAGCTCCATGCATTGCTGGCCGGCGCCGCCATGCACGTCGTCGAGCACGTTGATCGCCGAGGCCATCGCCCCGTTGACCGGCAGGCCGCAGCTCACCGCCATGCGCGAAATCGCGATCGACGGCGCATGGGGTCCATGGTCGACTCCCGGCACAAGGGCGGCTTCGAGCAGATCGGACTGCGCGCGGCTCGGCAACTCGCCGCGGAGCATCAGCCAGATCATCTCGGGAAAACGCACCTGTCCGATCAATTGCTCGATCGGGTAGCCTCGGATGGCGATCTTGCCGGGGTGGATGTCGATGATGGAGGTTGACCACCAGTCGGATGCGGCTTGCACCAGCTCGGCACTCTGCTTGTCGTTCATCTTGAAATCCCGCTTCAGGCTTCGCATGCCGGGTCGTAGAAGTCGCCGAACAGCTCGGCGTCGGACGGACGGTCCTCCTGGATGGGCACCGACACCCAGGTGGTGTTGAGGTAGTGCTTGAGATGCACGTTCTCCGACACGATGTTGCCGCCCCAGGTGCCGCAACCCAGGCTGGAGGTCATCGGCATGCCGTTGTTGAATGCCCCGGCGTTCGCCTTGGACTGCGGCTGGCGCACCATGATGCGGCTGACCGGCGCGGCCATCGCCAGGCGATGGATGTGGTCCTGGGCGAAGGAGTAGATGCCGCAGGAATGTCCCTTGCCACCCACTTCGTAGATTGCCCGCATCATCTCCAGCGCCTGGTCGAAACCGCTGTACGGGTAGACCGCCAGCAAAGTCGTCAGCTTTTCGCCCGAAAACCGGTGCTGTTTGCCGATGCCGTCACCATGCACGATGATGAACTTGCGGTCATCCGCAACCGTGAACCCGGCTGCGCGTGCCAACTGCTGCGGCGCAATCGCGACCGTGTCCGCCAGCCGATGGCCGTCGTCATCCCACATGGCGCGGCGCAGCATGTCTTTTTCCTGCTCGCTCGCCAGGTAGCCACCCTCGGCCTGAAGCTGCTCCAGGACGGCTTGAAAGATTGTCGCTTCGATGATGAGGTTGCCATCCGCCGAGCAGCCCGAGCCGAAGTCCGACGTCTTGGACAAGCGGGTGTTGCGCGCCGCTTCGGCGATGTCGGCCGTCTCGTCGATGATCATGGTCGAGTTGCCCGCCCCCACGCCGTACGCCGGCGTGCCCGAGCTGTACGCGGCGCGCACCATCGGCTGGCCGCCGGTCGCGATGATCAGGTCGGCACGCGCCATCAGCGCCTGGGACATCGGGATGTTCACCCTGGTCAGGCACTGCAACAGGTCGGGCGGCGCGCCTTCGCGCACCAACGCCTCGCGCATCAGGCGCACGGTCTCGAAAGAGGTTTTCTTCGAGCGTGGGTGCGGCGAGAAGATCACCGCGTCGCGAGCTTTGAGTGCGTAAATCGCGTTGCCCGCGGGGGTGAGGTCGGGGTTGGTGGTCGGCACGATGCACGCAATCACCCCGACCGGCTTGCCGTACTTGACGATGCCCTTCTCGGGAACCTCCTCGATGATGCCCACACTCTTTTGCCGCAGCGCATCGCGCAGCACGCCGCGGATCTTCATGCGCTTGCCCATGCGGCTTTCGGGATCTCCCAGGCCGCTCTCGGCGATGCCTTCGGCCACCAGGCGGGTGAAGGTGGTCTTGTTGGCAACCGCCCAGGCGACCGCCTGGCACAGCCGGTCGACCCGGGCCTGATCGTAGGTTTCGACGATGGCCAGCGCCTTGCGGGCGCGCTCGAACGCCTGATCGAGTTCGTGTTGCTGCTCTTCGGTGATGCTCTTTTTGACCTCGGCTTCTGCCATGTCGCGTTGCTCCACTCGGTTGGGTAGGATTGGGTGCGGCCGCTGGATCAGCGGCGCACGAATGGGTTCTGGACGTCAAGGTCCGAAGACAGCCAGACGCACTTGGTCTCGAAGTAGTCCTGGATCGCCTCGATCCCTGATTCACGACCGATCCCCGATCGCTTGAATCCGCCGAACGGCGAGGTGTAGCTGGTGGCGCGGTAGTTGTTGACCCAAACCGTGCCGGCCTTGATCTTCTCGGTGACATACAACGCTCGCTGAAGGCTGCGGGTCCAGACACCGGCAGCCAGGCCGAACTGCACATCGTTGGCGATGCGCACCGCATCGGCCTCGTCCTTGAACGCAATCACCGAGAGCACGGGCCCGAACACCTCCTCCTGGGCGATGCGCATGCGGTTGTCGACACCGACGAAGACGGTCGGCTCGACAAACTGTCCCGAGCCGATGTCGGGGCGTGCGCGGCCGCCCGTCACGCAGCGCGCGCCCTCCGCCCTGGCAATCTCGATGTAGGAAAGAATCTTCTCGAACTGCGGCCGGGTCGCGATCGGGCCGATCTGGGTTTGCGGATCGGCAGGATCGCCGAGCCGGACGTTGGAGACGAAGCCGACCAGGCGCTGGACGAAGGCATCGTGGATGCTCTCCTGCACCAGAAGCCTCGATCCGGCCTGGCAGGTCTGCCCCGCCGCGGCGAAGATTCCACTGACCACGCCCAGCAACGCGCGATCAAGGTCGGCGTCGTCGAACACGATGTTCGGCGACTTCCCACCGAGCTCGAGAGTGACCGTCTTGAGGCCGCGCGCCGCAGCCTCGTAGATCTTCTGCCCCGCGATCTCGCCGCCGGTGAAGCCGATGTGCGCCACGTCCGGGTGCGCCACCAAGGGCGCGCCGACCTCGGGGCCGAAGCCGGTGACGACGTTGACCACGCCCGGCGGGAAGCCTGCGCGGGCGAACAGCTCGGCGAATTCCAGCATCGACGCCGAGGTGAATTCGGAGGGCTTGATGACCACGGTGCAACCCGCCGCCAGCGCCGGCGCCAGCTTCCAGCTGGTCAGGGTCAGCGGCGAGTTCCATGGCGTGATGATCGCCACAACACCCTTGGGCTCGTGGCGCGTGAACGCCAGCACCCCCGGCTTGTCCGTCGGGATCACCGTGCCCTGCACCTTGTCGGCCAGGCCGGCGTAGTAATGAAAGTACTCGGACAGGTAGTTGACCTGGGTGACCACTTCCGCCGCGAGCTTGCCGTTGTCGCGCCGCTCGATCTCGGCTAGGCGCGGCGCGCTCTCGCCAATCAGGTCGGCAAGACGCCGCAGCAGCGCGCCGCGCCCCGAGGCGCTCAACGCCGGCCAAGCGCCCGTCTCGAAGGCGCGCCGGGCCGCACGCACCGCGCGGTCGACATCGGCCTGCGAGCCGCGGGCGATCATCGCCCAGTCCTTGCCGGTGAACGGATCCTGGCTGGCGAAGTATTCGCCCCCGGCGGGCGCCACCGACTCGCCGTCGATGAAGAGCTCGTAACGCGCCAGCGCTTCGACTTGTGACATCGCGTTCTCCGTGCCGATCGTGCCGGCGACGGTCCTCGTGTGATTCGTTGGGAAAAATGCCGTTCGATTCAATCGGCGGGCGCGAACGCGGGGCTG
This sequence comes from Pseudomonadota bacterium, assembly GCA_021846025.1. Taxonomy (GTDB): domain Bacteria; phylum Pseudomonadota; class Gammaproteobacteria; order Burkholderiales; family Burkholderiaceae_C; genus Thiomonas_A. The sequence continues at coordinate 23,266 of JAJZDV010000009.1, read as the reverse complement.
CCCCCGCTGGTTCAACGCGCGCTGAGCGAGCGCCTGAGGACCTCCAGCACGCTTCGCACATCGTCGATCGGCACCTGGCCGGGAGCCGACGCGCGCGAACCGACGGCAAAACTGACGGTCGAGCCGAACATCCAGCCGAACAGCCGGGTCAGCGCGCCGTACGGTCCCATCGACATGGTGATCAGGGGCATGGCATGGCGCCTCGATGCATCCAGCGTCGCCTGCAGCAGAGCCAGCACGTCGCCGACGTCGCCCGGCATCACGGCCACCTTCGCCACGTCGGCGCCCAGGCGCTCGGCCGTGGCGAATTTCTCGGCCAAGTCGCTCAGGCTCGGCGTGCGCTGGAAGTCGTGGAACGAGCCGATCAGCAGCGCGCCCGAAGCCTTCGCCGCCCGCAGGGCGCGCTGGAAATGCTCGGGGGCGCTGCCGAGTTCGCAATCGACGAAATCGACGGATCCGTCCGCGCACACCGTCTCGATGCCGCGACTGACGGTGTCCTCCGAAGCCGTGATGGGCTGCCCGCCCTCCCGGATCGACCGCCTCGTGTAGATGATCGGGATGTCCCTGGCGATACGCCGCAGCTCGCGCGCGGCCCCGGCGATGCGGTCGACATCGCCAAGCGCCTCGAAGAAGTCCACCCGCCATTCCAGCAGGTCGGGTTGCTTCGCCACCACCGTCGCCGCCTCGGCACGCAGGCTGTCCAGGTCGCGTGCGACCAGTGGCGCGCAGACCAGGGGTTCAGCGCCACCGGCGACCACGCGCCCGCGCAACTGGATCGATCGACTCATGTTCATTGCCATCACCTCCTGGCCATCGGCGTCCCGCGCCGCAGGGCGCAGGACGCTTGCAGACCGCAGACCGTTAGAACTTGTACAAGAAACCCGCTTCGATCCCGGTGATCCTCTTGCCCGTCAGATCGGCTTGCGAGAACCCCGGACTGTTCAGCGGACCCGACGAGCCAGCTTCCATGAAGGCTGCGTTGGAATCGTTGCTCAGGCCGTTGACGAGGGCGTACAGGGTGGTGCTCTTGTAGCCGGTGTAGAAGGCCCCGGCCGCCCAGCCCTTGGCTCCGGCATTGGAGACGGTGCTGCTGCGGATTTGGCCGTACAGCGCACCCAAACGCAGCGCCTCGGTGACATCGTAGTCGGCCGAAATCTGGTAGATGTTGTAGTAGTTGTTGATGCCGGCGCCGGTTCCGGTCAGCGGTGTCGTCACGCCCGTCGCCGCCGAATAGGCACCACCGATGTTGCTGAAGCCGCTGTTCGGGCCGACGTTGGAGCGCACATAGGTCAGGTAGACCTTGCCGCGGCCGTAGTTGTAGTCGGCGTAGAGATTCTGGTACTCGGCCTTGGTGTTGTAGGTCGCGCCGGCCGGAGCATTGCCCCACAGACCGTTGTAGCCGACATCGATCGGGCCATTCGTGTAATCGGCGCCCAGCTGGTAGACCGCGCCGTTGCTGCCCACGGTGCTGCCGTTGGCTGACGACAAGGCGTAGTGCGCCTGCAGATGCAGGCCGGCCATGCGTGGCGAGCTGTACGAAATGTCGCGATCGAAGCGCGACGGCACGCCGAAGGCGTTGACCACCGAACCCAGGGTGCGCGACGTGAAGTCGATCTTGCCGCCGTCGAAGAAGGCGATGGTGTTCTGGCGGCCGACGCGGAATTCACCCACGGGAGTCTGCACGCCGGCCCAGGCCTGGCGGTCGAACAGGCGTCCGGCGCCCGGATTGCCGCCGTTGCGGAAGTCCAGGCTCTGCTCGAGGACGAAGTTCATCGCATAGTCGGGAGCGACGACGCGGCTGCCGGTCAAGCCCAGGCGGCTGCGCAGCAGGGCGCCGTCGTACAGGGACGTCAGGTTCGCACCCGAGCTGCTGTGCAGGTAGGCGCCGAACTCGTCGACATCGCCATACAGCTTGACGAAGTTGTCCTTGCCGCCGAGGCGCAGCGGGTCGTTCGGATTCCAGATCGGCGTGGTGCTGGCGGGCTTCTCCGCGACCATCTTCTGCGTGGCGGCCGTCTGTTGCGCAGTCTGCGTCTGCTGCGCCTTCAGTTGTTGCACTTCGGCCTGCAGTTGTTGCACCGCGGACTTGAGGTCGGCAATCTCGTCGGCATGTGCCGCCGGCAGCGCGGCGACCAGGATGCCCGCCGAAAACAGCGCGGCGCTGAGCGATTTGAGTGTGGACATAGAACTCCTCCTTCGTGGTTATGAGCCGTTTCCGGCGGTTGGTAGAACTGCAAATGCATCAATCGGTGCTGACATGCGACACGCCGCCTTGCGGCGAGTAAATGTCGAGGATGTTCCAGTGGCCCGAGGTCGGCACCGGGTTGTTGCGCATGGCGACGTCGATGACGAAGGGCTTGTTCGACGCGATCGCGCGCTCGAGGATCTCCTTGAATGCGGCCGCCGATTCAACCTTCTCGCCCAGCGCTCCGTAGGCGCGGGCGACCGCCGCGAAGTCCGCCTGGTAGGGTTTGCCGTCTTTCACGAACACCGTTCCCAGCGTCGTGCCGAAATGCGCCTTCTGCAACCCGGCGATCGTGCCGAACGCGAAGTTGTTCATGACCACCCACACCACCGGGATGTTCTCTTCGACCGCAGTGGCCAGCAGCGCCGGGTTCTGGCCGAAGCCGCCGTCGCCCACTAGCGAGACGACCACGCGGTGCGGGAACGCGAGCTTGGCCCCCATCGCCGCCGGCGCACCGAATCCCATCGTCGCGTAGCCGCCCGGGGTCAGGATCGATCCCGGTTCATAGACCGGGAACTGCTGGCCGACGCCGTTCTTGTTCCAACCGACGTCGGTGGTGATGATCGCGTCGCGCGGCAGCACATCGCGCGCCACCGCGAGAATGCGCTCGGGCATCATCGGGAAGCTGTCATCTTCGGCGAAGGCGCGATTTCCGGCGACGAATTCCTTGCGGTATTCGGCGATCGATTGGCGCAACGCGTCGTCGCGCCGCCCCTCGGGCAGCATCTCGCGCGCCACGCGATTGAGCACCGCGAGCGCCTGGCGCAAATCGGCGACGACGCCGATCTCGGCCGGGTAGTTGCGCCCGATCTCGCTGGGATCGACGTCGATATGGATGAGCTTGCTCGCACCCGGAATATTGAAGGTGTAGGCGCTTTCCCACGAGCTGCAGTCGGCCTCGCAAAAGCGCGTGCCCAGCCCCAGGATCCAGTCGGCACCGAGGCAGCGGTCGTTGACGAACTGCGTGCCCCAGAACCCGGTCATGCCCAGCGTCAGGTCATGGTCGTCGGGCAGCACCCCCTTGCCCATCAGCGAATGCGCAACCGGCAGGCTCAGGTGGTCGACGAGACGGCGCAGTTCATCGGCAGCGCCGGCCAGGATCACGCCGCCACCGGCGTAGATCAGCGGGCTGCTTGCGTCGAGCAGCGACTGCACGATGCGTCGTGCGGTCGGATCGTCGATCGACGGCTTGGTCAGCTTGCGCGTGTGGCGGCTGACCCTGGCGAACAAGGCCTCGTCGATCTCGGCCGAGAAGATGTCCATCGGCACGGACACCAGCACCGGCCCTGGGCGACCGCTCTCGGCCAGTTGAAAGGCCTTGTCGATGATCTCCGGGAAGAGGTCGGCGCGGTCCACGCGCCATGCGCGCTTGACGAAGGGTCGGTAGATCTCCCATTGCGCCGCGTCGGCATGCATGTTGACCTCCTGGTGAGGATGCTTGCCGTAGTAGTAGCTGGGGATGTCCCCGGCGATCACCACCATCGGGATCGAATCGAGCGCGGCGTTGGCCACTCCGGTGGCGGCATTGGTCAGCCCCGGGCCAAGGTGGCTGAGAACCACGGCCGTTTCGTTGCGAGCCCGCGCGTAGCCATCGGCGGCATGCGCGGCAATCTGCTCGTGCCGCGTGTTGATGAAGCGAATCGAGCTGTTTTCCAGCGCGGACAGCACCGCGATGTTGGTGTGACCGCAAAGCCCGAAGATGTGCTTGACGCCACGGTCTTCGAGGTAGCGGACGAGTTGATGCGAGATAAGTTGTTTCATGCCGGTCTCCTGGTGTTGCGAGCCGCCCTGTGCAGCGCGGCCCGGTGTGTCGTCGAAATCAGATCACCGCCTGTGCGCGCATGGCCGCAATCGCGTCTGCCGAATAGCCGATCGAGCCCAGGATTTCCTCGCTGTGCTCGCCCAGCCGCGGCGGCGGCAGGGTCACGTCGGGGTTGCCTTCGCTCGTCTTGAAGCCGCTGCGCACGACGTCGAACGGCCGGTCCACACCGGCTGCGGAATCGAAGTGCGCCAGCAGCTCGCGCTGCCTGACCTGCGGATGGGCCAGGGCATCGGGCACGCTCAGCACCCGACCTGCCGGAACCCCTTTCTCGGCCAGAAGCCGCTCCCATTCATGGGCCGGCCGCGCCGCCAGCGCCTGTTCAATCTGTTCCTTGAGCTGCGCGCGATGGCGCTTGCGCGCTTCGCGTTCGGCGAATCTCGGATCCTGCGCCAGCTCGGGGCGTCCGATGAGCTCGGTGAGCGCGACGAACTGCTCTTGCCGATTGGCGGCGATGTTGAGCAGTCCCTCGCCTGTGGCGAAGGTGCCGGAAGGCGCTGCGGTGAAGTTTTCGTTGCCCAGCGGCTGCGGCTCGCGTCCGGCGATGAGGAAGTTGGAAACCACCCACCCCATGGTCACCAGCGTCGCATCGAGCATCGAGACATCGATGAACTGGCCGCGCCCGTGTTGGGCCCGGCCGACCAGCGCGCTGGTCACCGCGAACGCCGCGGTGAGCCCGCCGATGGAGTCGCAGATCGGGTACCCCACACGCAGCGGCGCACTTTCGGCGTCGCCCGTGATGCTCATGACTCCCGAGAGCCCCTGCACGATCTGGTCGTAGGCGGGCGCGGACCTCATCGGCCCGTCCTGGCCGAAGCCGGAGATCGCGCAGTACACCAGTTGCGGATTGCGCTGGCGGAGCACGTCGTAGCCCAGTCCCAGGCGGTCCATCACGCCGGGGCGGAAGTTCTCGATCAGCACGTCGGCGCTATCGACCAGGCGCATCAGTGCCTCGCGCCCTGCCGGTTGCTTCAGGTCGAGTGCAAGGGATTTCTTGCCCGCGTTCTGCGCGATGAATGACGCGCCCATGAAACGGGCGTTGAGGCCAGCGTCGGCGCCGAGCTGGCGCGCAAGATCTCCCCGGCGTGGCTCCTCGACCTTGATCACCTCAGCTCCGAGCAAGGCCAGCTGGTAGGCGCAGAACGGGCCTGCCAGAACATTGGTCAGGTCGAGCACGCGGATGGCCGCCAGCGACTGCGACTTCGACTTCGACTGCGACTCGCCCCCGGCGGGAGCCTGTGATGTGTTGGGAGTCTGATTCATATCCATGGAAAACGACAGAAGGCTGCTGCACCGCAAAATGGCGATCGCCCGGCTCGCCAGACACGCTGTTTCATGCGCTGGGCTTCAGGTCAGGGCTGCGGCCACCGGCGCCGGGCGCGCCATGGTTGCGAACAGGCCTCCGCCGACAACCATGGCGATGCCCAGCAGGGTCAGCCCGACCGGAAGGTTTCCGAACACCCATGCCCCGAGCAGGATGACCCACAGCACCTGCACGTAAGCCACCGGCGCCACACGCGACGCCGGCGCCGATTCCAGCGCGCGGATCATGCAAAAGTGCCCCGATCCCGAAAACAATCCGGCGCAGCCGAGCAGCAATCCACCGCGCAGGTCGGGAGATTTGTGCGAGAGCATCAACGAAATTCCGGTCACCGCGGCGCCCACCAGCATCACGAAAAACATCGAGTTGGCCACCGCGTCGCGAGCTGTCACATAGCGCGTCAGCGCCTGGTACAACGCGTAGCTCAAGGCCATGATCAGTGGCAGCAGCACGGCCGGAGTGTCGAACCCGCCTCCGGGCCGCACGATCAACAGCACGCCGCCGAACCCCATCGCGATCGCCAGCCAGACCAGCGGGTTGACACGCTCGCGCAGGAATACAACCGCGATCAGCGTCAGCAACAGGGGGTGGATGAAGCTGATGGCCTGCGCCTCGGCAATCGGCATCATGCGCATCGCCAGCACGATGGTCACGGTGCAGCTGGTCAGCAGGAGCCCCCGCAGCACCTGCAGCCAGGGATGCTGCGTGCGCACCAGCGCGACGCCGCGGCGTGGGCCGTACATCGCCACCACGAGCAGCAGCGGAACCACGTAGCGCGCAAAGACGATCTGGTTGATCGGATAAATGCCGGCGAGATACTTCGACAGCGTGTCGGCGCTGGCGAACATCAGTGTCGCGGCGAAAGCCAGGGCGACACCATGCCCGTGACGATGACGGTGCGCGACATCAAGCATCGCGCAGGCTCCGCGGGCGCGCCGGTCCGAGCGTCGGCCGCAACACGATCATCCGGCGCTCCCGGGCGTGATCGCGTGCCGTGCCACGTAGGTCTTGGCCGATTCCAGGCAGCGGAAGGCGTGCTCGGCAAAACCGAACTCCTTCGCCCGCTTCAGGTGCGGGAGTTCGATCGAATACACCTCCAGCGGAAGATGCCGCAGGATCGAGGCGACGTCGATTCCACCTTCGCCGACATACAGCCGCTCTTCCCGCAGGATCCGCGTCATTTCTGCGCGGTCTGTCGGGATTTCCCCGACGGCGTCGCACAGGTGCGCGAAGTGGAACCACGCGCGCGGCAGCATGTCCAGATCTGCAGGGTTGTCTTGTGCCCGGTGGAAATGGTGCATGTCCACCATCAACCCGGCATTGGGCTTTTGCACCGCACGCAGCACCGAGGCGGCGCCGGCAAGGGTGTTCACGCTGGAAATCGGAACGTACTCCAGGTCGACAGTCAGCCCGAACGGGGCCGCGAGATCGCAGATCTGCGCGAATTTTTCCGTCGCATAGGGGATATCCTGGGTCCAGATGCTGGAGAGCACCGCCTTGGCACCCAGTTCCGCAGCCACCTCCATCGCCGGAAGGTACTTGGTCGGGTGCATGTTGTCGTGCACGCGTGCCAGTTCGATGTCGTGGACCCGCAGCCCGGTCTCGGCCAGCGCGCGCCGGGTCTGACGCATCAATTCCGGGTTGTCGGCCAGCGCGTAGTTGGGCTCGCCGGGCAGCCCCATGTAGATCAGGCGAGGGCTCACATAATCGTACCCAGCCCTGCTGGCCACATAGACCATTTCGGGCGTCGGGCAACCCAGCACGGTGAGGTGGGCGAGGGAATAACGGATTGGCATCAGCGTCTCTTCGGCAGCAAAAATCGGCGCTCGAAAGGCCGATAAGCTTGTCAGTGCTTCATGCTAGAAATCCCCTCCCCCCCCAACAATCTGAGGGATGGCGTTATTGCGCGCAATACGCGCACCCGACGCCAAATATCGCGCACTTTGCCGCACGGCTTCGTCGTCTTTCACCCCCACTCACCCCATTGGGTCGAGGGCGTCACGGCGCGCGCCACCGGCGGCTCTGGAGTCGACGGTTCGGACCGACGGAGGGCCCGGAGCGGGCACCCGTTCATCTCGCCGCACGGTGCGCGCGGCCGCTCCCGGGGGCTTGCAGGCAGGCCCGCGGTGCAAGCCATGTTCCGCGTGGACTCGCGGCCCGGCTCCCGGTGCGCTCCAGCTGTGCCGGCCGGACCCGTGGCCAGCGTGCCAGCGCAGGCCACGGGCCGGGCATGCCGTGCGGGCCGTGGCCCACAGGCGCTCAGAGCAACGACAGCAGCGAATGCTCGGCCAAGCGCAGCAGCGGGAGCACGCGGGCGATCGCCGACTTGGCGGTCTCTCCGCTCATCGGCAGGCTGACGCTCAGCGCGCCGACGACTCGGCCGTTGCGCGCCTGCACCGGCACGGCGATGCCGCGCCGGTCCCGCTCCATTTGCTGCTCAAGCATCGCGAAGCCGTCCTGGCGCGCGCGGTCGATCACGGCACGCACCTCGTCGTGACGCGTCACCGTCATCGACGTGTAGGGAATGAGCTTCTGCCGCGCCAGCCAGACGTCGACCTCTGCCCGCGACAGGCAGGACAGCAGGGCGATCCCCGCGGAGGCCACATTCGCCGGCACCCGCGACCCGAGCATGAAGCTCAGGGTCTGGTAGTTGCTCGACACGTTGCGCGCAATGAAGACCAAATCCCCGTCGTCGAGCACGCCAAAGGAAGCCGTGATCCCGCCCAGTTCGCGACTGATCTGCTGCAGGAAAGGCTGCACGGTACGCGGCAGCCGCGCCGAATCGAAATAGGACCAGCCCAGGCGCAACACCCGCGGCGTCAGCCAAAACATCGAGCCGTCGCTTTCCAGGTAACCCAGGCGAAACAAGGTCAGCAGGTAGCGACGGGCCGCCGTGCGGCTTAGGCCGGTGCGTTTGGCGGCCGTCGACGCGCTCAGCCGCGGGTGGGCATCGGCGAAAGCTTCAATCACCCGCAATCCCTTCTCGATTCCCGCAACACTGTCCCGCTTGATGTTGTCGTCATCCACCACGGTCATCTCCTGCCACCAAATTGCGCGAATAGCGTACGCCCTGTAGCGATTTTCGCGCGCAAGCTCCAAGTCCGCAATGGTTCGCCAGCTTGCGACTGACTACGATGACCAGACAAAAACAAGGCACGCGGCACGCCTCACAGAGCGAGACAACCCTTGAACACCATCCGACCTTCCCAGGCATTCACCATCGCCGCCGTCAACCTGACGCAGGCCAGGGTCGCGCCGAGTGTTGCGTGACCGGACGCCGAACGTTCGAATGCGAGGGCCATCAAGATGGACAGCGAACGATTCCGATGGATTTTGAGCCTGCAGCCGCCGTGGCAGGGGTCAACCCAGCCGGCTCTGGAGGGCGTGAAAGACCGGTTTCACCGCAGCCTAGCGCGCCTTGGCCTGCTCCGGTGCTTGCACCGCAAGCGGCTCGCCGCCGAGGTGCTGCGCACAGGCCGGGCCTGCCTCGATCGTCGCGCGCCGGGAAACCCTCGCGCCCTTGCCTTGACCGCGCTGGGCCTGCAGGGCCCTTGGGCCAGGACACCACGCCAGGACACCACCATTGGAGACATGGATGACGCTACGCAAACCGATGTTCACCACCCCGCCCGACCACGCCACGTCCATCGCACGGCTGGCGCGAGTGGCCACCAACCCTTGATCCGACTGGACGACCAGGACCATCCACCATGTTCACCTTCCTTCAGTTGACCCTTTCGGGGCTTGCCACCGGGGCCATCTACGCCTTGGTCGGACTCGGTTTCAGCCTGCTTTGGCAGGCGTCTGGAACGATCAATTTCGCGCAGGGCGAATTTGTCATGCTCCCCGCGTTCTCCATGCTTTTCTGCATCGAGACCCTGCACCTGCCGTTGTGGCTGGCGTTCCTGATCACCTGCGGCCTGGCCATGCTCATGATGGGTTTCGTGTTCAACCGTGTCATCGTTGCCCCGCTGCGGCGCCACGGGGTGATCCCGTTGGTGATCGCAACCCTCGGACTGTCGACGGGCCTGCAGTCGACCGTCAAGGCGGTGTTCGGCGCCGAGCCTCAGCCCTTTCCGAGCATCTTCCCCTCGACCCTGATCCACATCGGCGAGCTGACCCTGTCCTGGGCCGACGTGGGCACCCTGGTGCTGGCCGGGGTGATGGTGTTCGGCATGCAGCTACTGCTGGAGAAAACCCTGACCGGACGCGCGATGCAGGCGGTGGCGCAGAACACCGAAGGCGCCGAAGTCCTGGGCATCAATGTCAAGCGCATGGTGCTGCTGACCTTCCTGGCCAACGCAGTGCTCGCGTGCGTCGCCGCCCTGCTGGTGACCCCGACGTACCTGGCCACCTTCGACATGGGCAGCACCTTGAGCCTCAAGGCCTTCTACGCGGCAATCATCGGCGGCTTCAACGAGACCCGGGGAGCGCTGGTCGGCGGTCTGCTGATCGGCGTCACGGAAAACCTGGTCGCCAGCTACATCTCGCCGGGGTACAAGGACGGGGTCGCGCTGTTGCTGTTCATGGTCGTGATCATGTTCCGCCCGCAGGGACTGCTGGGCAAAGTCGAAGAGAGAAAAGTATGAAAATCACAACAGCGCAATGGATCGTGATGGTTGCAGGTGTGGCCGCGCTGGCGCTGCTGCCGCTCGGCCTCAAGGGCTACGGTGTCTACCTGCTGTCCCTGTGGTGCGTGTACGTCATGGCCAACTTCGGGCTCAATCTGGTTGTCGGCTATGCCGGATTGATGTCGCTGTGCCAGGCGGCGTTCCTCGGCATCGGCGCGTACACCGCAGGCATCCTGATGAACATGGGGTTCTCCTTCTGGGTCGTGGTGCCCGTGGCGGCGCTGAACTGCTTCCTGCTGGGACTGCTGATCGGCTTTCCGGCGCTGCGCGTGCAGCACCACTACCTGGCGTTCGCGACCCTCGGGTTCAACGTGCTGGTGTCTCTGTTCATGCGCAACGAACAGTGGCTCACGGGCGGCCCGTTCGGCATCGCCAACGTGCCGCGTCCTTCGGTGTTCGGCCACGTGCTCAACGGTTCGGTGCCGTTCTACTACCTGATCCTTGCCAGCACCGTGGTGCTGGCCGCCCTGATGGCCTGGCTGTTGCGGTCGCCGTGGGGGCGTGCGTTCACCGCGCTGCGCGACAACCCGATCCGCGCCGAGAGCCTTGGGGTCAACATCACGCTCTACACGTTGCTGGCGTTCGCCATCGGTGCGGTTTTCGCCGGTGTGGCCGGCACGTTCTACGCCACGCTGGTGCAGTTCATCGACCCGATCCCCTTCTCCTACTCGGCGTCGCTGATGCTGCTTCTGGCCGTGATTGCGGGGGGTTCCGGGCGCTTCTTCGGACCGGTGGTCGGCGCCGCGATTGTGGTGCTGCTTCCAGAATGGCTGCGCTTCGCCCAGGACTGGTATTTGGTGATCTTCGGCTTCGCGATCGTCGCGCTGATGATCTGGCTGCCCGGCGGTTTACTGGCCCTGCCCGAGCGTTTGGGATTTGGAGACAAGGCATGAGCAACAGCGCCCATTCCTCGCTTTGCGTGCACGAGTTGCGCAAGCACTACGGCACCATCAAGGCGGTCGACGGCGTGAGCTTCAACGTCGGCCTCAGCGAGATCGTCGGAGTGATCGGGCCGAACGGATGCGGCAAGACCACGCTGTTCAATTCCATCCTGGGGCAAATCGTGCCGACGTCGGGTTCGGTGTCGTACTGCGAGGAACCGATCACCGGCAAGTCGCCGCTGGAGCTGTCGCGCCGCGGCATCGGTCGCACCTTCCAGAGCCTGCAGGTCTTCGGGAATCTGTCGGTCCGCGACAACCTGATCATTGCCGGCCAGGAGTTCGTCGGCACGATGGCCAAGCGTCTGTGGATGCGCCCCGACGCCGGACTGGGAGCGCGGGCCGATGAGATGATCGAGCTGTTCCACCTGCAGAAGGTCGCGCACAAGTATGCGGGCAGCCTGGCCTACGGCCAGCAGAAACTCATCGACGTGGCCATGGCCTTCATGCCTGCGCCCCGCCTTGTGCTGCTCGATGAGCCCTGCGCCGGGATCAATGCCAGCATGGTCGACGAACTGCGCGAGATCCTCAAGACCCTGAACCGCACGCATGGCGGCAGCTACGTCGTGATCGAGCACAACATGGAATTCATCATGAAGCTGTGCCCCCACATCATCTGCATGCTGGAAGGTCGGGTCCTGGCCGAGGGAACGCCCGACGAGATCCGGTCGAACAAGCAAGTCCTGGAGGCCTATCTTGGGAACTGAAGCGTTGATCGAGTTCGACCTTGTCGAAGCCGGGTATGGCACGCTGACCATCCTCCAGAAGGCCAGCTTGAACGTCCGCGAGGGTCTGATCACCCTGCTCACCGGGGCCAACGGCGCCGGCAAGTCGACCGCGCTCAAGGCGCTGTTCGGCGTCATCCGCCCAACCTCCGGCGACATCCGTCTGGGCGGCAAGTCGATCGTCGGCCACTCGCCGCGCAAGATGATCGATCTCGGAATGGCCTATGTGCCGCAGGACCGCAGCCTGTTTCCGAGCCTGAGCGTCTTCCACAATCTCGAACTCGGCGGGATCATGTTGCCGCGCAAGCAGATCCGCCCGCGCATCGAGGAGGTGCTTGAGCGCTTCCCGCGACTGCGCGAGCGCGTCAACAGCCAGGCCTCCACGCTCTCCGGTGGCGAGCGCAAACAACTGGAGATCGCCCGTGCACTGTTGCTGCGCCCGAGCATCCTGTTGATCGACGAGCCGTCGATCGGCCTGTCGCCGAAAATCGTCGGCGAAGTCTTCGATTTGCTGGGCAAGCTGGCCACCGACGGCAAGACCATCCTGCTCGTGGAACAGAATGTGCGCAGTGCGCTGAAGGTGGCGCACCACGTCTACGGCATGGAAATTGGACGCATCGTCATCGACATGCCGGCGGACCGCGTCATGGACGACCCCGCGTTCACCCGCCTTCTGCTCGGCGGCCATGTTCCCGAGGCGGCCTGAGCCGGGTGCAGCGTTGCGCGACAGCACCCGGCCGCTGCCCACCCATGCGCCATCGGCCAAGCGGTGTGCGCGTGGAGACCCCGCTCGAGGCCACGATCTTGTCGCTGCCGGACACAGCCTTCAGGACGAGGCTCGACCTCGGGCCATCGGTTGAACCGGCTTCGCGAGGTTCGACGTCGGCAGGCTCCGCCTGGGTGGTGTGGCCCTAGAATTCGGGCGCTCGAGCCGACCGGATGACCACGCGGCAACCGCCGCGAACCGGACACATTGCGTGAACCTCACGAGGACAACCAGATGTCAGGATCGATAGATCATGCAGCAGGCAGTGGCGCAAACGTTCTCGGCATGGATGGGCTGGAGTTCGTGGAGTATGCGACGGCGAACCCGGAAGCGTTTGGCACCGTCCTGGAGAAGATCGGCTTCGTTCTGGTCGCTCGGCATCGATCGCGACGTGTGTTGCTGTACCGGCAGGGGACCATGAATATCGTGGTCGACGCCGATCCGGATGTCATCGCCAGCAGCACCTTGCAACCCGACGACGTTGCATTGAGTGCGCTGGCATTGCGCGTCGCCGACGCTCGCAAAGCCTATCAGCGCCTGGTCGGAAACGGGGCCTGGCCTATTCCGAGTCGCGCCGAAGCGATGGAGTTGAACATCCCGGGCGTGCACGGCGTCGGCGACTCCATCCTGTACCTCGTCGATCGCTACCACGACATCTCCTTCTACGACGTTGACTTCAACTTCGAGCCCGATGTCGACCGCAATCCGCCAGTGCTGCATGGACTGGAGTTCCGCGGTGTCGTGCAGACTGCCGACACCCGGCGCACGGACGTCTGGTTCGACTTCTACGGCCAGTTGTTCGGCTTCATGCCGACGACCACGAACAGCGACGACGCCTACGGCGCGGTGCTGTCGAGCCCCTGCGGCAAGTTCGAGGTGGAATTGCTCGAACTACCCGAGGACTTCGCGCGCGACCCGCATTGGGACGAGGCATTCACGCGCCTCGTGTTCAGCACAACGGATCTGGCCGCAACCGTCGCGTCCCTGCGCAGCAAGGGCTTCGAGTTCGACTCGCGCAGCACGGCGACTGCCGCGCTCACGCGCAGCGTGCGTGGCGGAGCGCAGTTCGGGTTCGTGAACCGGGATCGCCAGCGATGATCCAGAGCAATTTCAGCCTCGATCCAGCCTCACTCCCGGGGTCGCTCCTGGTCAAGCTGCAGCAGGTGCGCGCCGCAGGATTCGACCAGATCATGCTCTGGGGCAGCGATTTGGCCAACCATCCAGGCGGCTGCGACGAGGCCGTCCGGCTGGTGCGTGCCAGCGAATTGCGCATCACGGGCATGCAGCTGCTTCGCGACTACGAGGGACGCAGTCCGGCACGGCACCAGTACAAGCTGGACATCGCCAAGGAGACGCTGAAGCTCTGCAAGGCCGTCGGCGCGCCGATGCTCGTGGTGACGTCGAGCACCGAGGAGCCCGCACCGGATGCGCAGAGCGACCTGCACGACCTGCGCAAACTGGCGAACCTGGGCGTTCCCTTCAACGTGCGCATCGGCTACAAGGCCGTGCCATGGGCGCACAGCGTGCGCAGCGCAAGCGATGCCTGGTCGGTGGTCGCCGACGTCGACCACGAAAATTTCCACCTGGTGCTCGACACGCTGCACATGCTGATGACGGGCGCGGACCTGGCGCTTCTCGAAGACGTCGATCCGAACCGCATCGCGCTGGTGCAACTGGCCGACTTCAGCGAGGCGGCCATGGTGACCGATCCCGACCGCAGGGCCGCGGCGAATCACAGCCGCGTCTTCCCGGGTGACGGCGGCCACAGCACCCGGCTGACCGAGATGGTCAGGGCCATCGACCGCATCGGCTACCGCGGCGACTACAGCTTCCTGGTGATGAACGACGACTACCGGCAGTTGCCGGCGTCTGTCGTCACCGACCACGCCAGACGCTCGGCCAGCTGGCTGACCAACCAGGTTCTGCGACGCGCGCTGCAGCCACGGCTGCCGCCGTCCTCGCGCGACGCCTGAGGCGATCGCCGGGTTTGCCCCGCCGTCGCCGGCGTGGATGCGTTCGCCTGGAGTCGATCGAGCTGCCGTGCTCGTGGCGGTCAAGCACACGGGTGGGCAGCCTGGTCAAGGCCAGCCGGAGGCAGGACATGCCGCGCAACTCCGCGCGCGTGGGGCACGCTTGAACCCGGTCGAACCCAGTTCCCGACCGCTCATGCCCTCAAATGCTGCGCGCAAGCTGGACAGCCTCGCCCGGTATGCGCGCACTGCGTGCTTTCGCGTGTTGAGGGCACCCGCCGCACTGCTTAGCATGATTTCACCCATCGAGATGGATTCCGATCGCACCGATTCGCCGTGACCCGCTTCATGCCAGATGCCATTTCAGCCCCGCGGCGGCCGCCGAAGGATGCCGGCCCGTCTGCCAACCCACGGCACGGGGTGGTGCCGATGACCGCAGCCACCGTGGGCTCCGCGCGGCCCGGCGCCCTGGTGGCGCTGCCCCGGGCCGGTGACTGCGCGCCCGGGCATGCGATCGGCGGCGTGCCGCGTGGCTGCGCCGAAGCAAAGCTGGCGGCAGCGTTGTGGACTCGGGCGGTTTGACACAGACTCGGCAACTCGGCACACAAGCGCCCGCGCCAAGACCTTCGCATGCACCTGTCTCCCATTTTCCTGAGGACACCATCGTGATCAACGGAGCAACCCAGCTCATCGCCCACATCGGGTATCCGACCGAGGCATTCCGCGCGCCCATGATCTACAACCCCTGGTTTGCCAGCAAGGCGATCAACGCCGTCGTGGTGCCGATGGGTGTCAAGGCCGAGGACTACACCGCGACCTTCGAGTCCATCTTTCGCCTGACCAATCTGCGTGGCGCGCTGATCACCATGCCGCACAAGGTCGCGACGGTACCGCTGGTCGACTCGCTGTCGGTGAGCGCGCGCATCGCCGGTGCTTGCAACGCGGTCGCTCGGCTGCCCGACGGCTCGCTGGCGGGAGACCAGTTCGACGGCATCGGCTTCGTTCGTGCCGCCCAGCGCAAGGGGCTGCGCCTCGCCGGCATGCGCGTGCTGATCGCGGGTTGCGGCGGGGTGGGCTCGCCGATCGCGGCTGCGCTGGCCGCGGCGGGCATTGCCGAGATTCAGCTCCACGACATCGATGCGCCGAGCTGCACGCAGTTGGCGCAGCGCCTTCGCGAGCACTACCCGAACCTGCGAGTGTCGATGGGCTCGAACGATCCCGACGGCTTCGACCTGGTCTGCAACGCCACCCCGCTGGGCATGCGCGACGACGATCCGCTCCCATTCGACATCTCGCGGCTGGCACCGACGACCTATGTCGGCGAGGTCGTGATGAAGCGAGAAATCACGCCGCTGCTTGCAGCCGCGCGCAGCCGAGGGTGCCTGTTTCAGGTCGGCACCGACATGCTGTTCGAAATGATTCCAGCCTATCTGGAGTTCTTCGGCTACCCGGCGGCAACAGCCGACGAACTCCGCGCGGCTGCGCAATTGCGTGATTGACACCGTTCGTCTCCAGGGCAGGCTGATAACCTGCCCATTTCCATGGCCCGACACCTCGGGCTATTTTTTCGCACAGCGGGCGCCGCGGCACAAGCGCCCAGGGAACCACCATGACGCCACCTGAATACGGACCTCCACTTTCGCTCGCCGAGGCGAAGCACATCGCAGAAGCCGCAGAAGCGCTGGCGAGCCGCCACGGCTGGGCCATGGTCATTGCCGTGCTGGACAGCACGGGCCATCTGATGGTCCTGCACAGGATGGATCACGCGCAATACGGCAGCATTGAGCTCGCCGAGGCCAAGGCGAGAACCGCCACGCATTTCAAACGTCCGACCAAGCTGTTCGAAGACACCATCGCGCAGGGCGGCATCGGTCTGCGGCTCTTGTCGGCGCGGGAATTCTGCCTGTTCGAAGGCGGCATCCCGTTGCTGCGTGACGGCCAATTGGTCGGCGCCATTGGCGTGTCAGGGGCGCGATCCGATCAGGATGGTCTGGTCGCACTGGCCGGCGCGGATGCCCTGCAATCCTGACGACACGTCCGCCCGGGACAGGCAAGCGGTGTGCGTCGCGCAACACGAGCCCGCGGCGCGACATCCGCGCGATTTTCGCGCCGAGGTGCGCGCTATCCGGTCGATTTTTTCCTGGCGCACGCCATGAGCGTGAGCCATGACGCTACGCTTTGAACCATGGTCAGCATCTCCGCACGACTTCCGGCGTACCGGGAGAAAGCCGACGGAATGGGCGGCAACCGGTGCCGTCCCGTGGGCGGTGGCATGCGGACGGGCCTCGCCGTGGACAGGGCTACCGCATCTGCGCAACATGTTGGCATGCCCCGACACGCCGACGGCGGCGCCTGACGTCGACGGGCAGCCCGGAGCCGCCGCCCGAGCGCCGGATCCGGGCTGCATCCGCCGGGTTGAACCGAACTGTTTTCCCATTGAATTGGTAGGCATCGCCATGAAACTGAACGCCTTGCAGGCCCTCGTCGCCGCCATCGAGGATGGCAGCTTGCGCAAAGCCGGTAAGCGCCTGGGCTATTCACAGCCCGCGCTCACCAAGATGATCCAGGACCTGGAGCTCGAACTGGCTGCGCCGCTGCTGGTGCGCAACACACGCGGCGTGATTCCCACCGTGCAGGGCAACCTGCTGCTGGAGCACGCGCGGCGCGTCGACAAGGAAATCGTGCAAGCCACGCAGCAGATCGCCCAACTGGGAGGCCGATGCACGGCGGCCGCAGCCTCACCACGGTTCAGATCGCGCTGATGCTGCAGGCTCCACCCCACGGCTGACGAACAGCTCGACTCTGTGCGGCCGGTTCAGCCGGGGCTGCGAGTCACAACAGGGCGAGGCGCAATCGGCCGCTTCACCCACGGCGCAACGTCTGTGGTGCGATCGTCCTGAACACCTCGGCCGCAGGGCACCCGCCGGGTGTCGACGAAGGGCTCGGGCAGATCTTCCCGAGGCGATCTGGGCCCGCGAGCAGCCCTGCGTCACCCCGCCAAGCCGCGTCGGCAACCGAGTCCGTCCGGTCGCCGACGCCATGCAGACACCGTCTTGTGTGATCAGCCTTTGGCAGCGCTTGCCGGATATTCCTTCACGATGACTTGCTTGCCGTTCTGAACTTGCACCATAAAGCTCTTGCGCAGAATGTTTCCATTCGGCTCGTAGCTCAGGTCGTACAGGATGCCTGGATATTGCTTGACGCTGAGCTTGATGTGGTGCAATTCGTCGGCCAGGGCCTGGCGGTCGAATTTACCCAGCTTCTCCGTGGCGGCGGCCACGGTCTGCATCGCGATATAGCCCTTGAAGCTGTTCTGGTCGGGCACCGAGTGGTACAGGCTTTCGTACTGCGAGATGAACTTCTGCACCAGCGGATCCTTGTCGGCGGTGGTCAGGCCGACCTGGCAGTACACCCCGTTGGCAGCACTCTTGGCCAGCGCGATCACCGACGGATTGGCCAGGGAAGACTGGCCAACCACCGTGCCGTCGAAGCCGAACTTGCGCAGTTGCACCAGGAAGCGCGCAGCGCCGTCCTCGTTCAGGTAGAGGAACAGCGAATCGGCCTTCGAATCCTTGATCTTCAGGATTGCGCTGGTGAAGTCGATCTGGCCCTGCTCTTCGGGGATGTCGGTCACGATTTGCGCACCATCCTTCTCGAGGTTGGAGATGATGCTGTTGCGCCCGTCCTTGCCGAAGTCGTTGTTCACCCAGACCACCGCGACTTTCTTGGCGTGCAGTTCCTTGGTCATGTAGGCAGCGACCGACGGCATCGACTGCGCCTGATCCAGTGAGGTCCGGAAAATGTATTGATTGCCCTGGGCGCTGATGTTGTTGGCCTCAGCCCCGACGAGGTTGGGAATCTTGTTCAGTTCAGCCTGTTTCATGCTGACGATCACGGAACCGGAGAACCCAGGCCCGAGCACCGCGTAGGCACCGTCGCCCGCGGCGCGGCGGATCAACGCACTCGCGATGCCGGGATTGGATTGCGTGTCGAAGCTTTCCAGATCGATCTTGTGGCCCAGGATCCCGCCGGCGGCGTTGATCTGCTGCGTCGCCATCTTGACACCGTTGTTGAAATTGGTGCCAGAAATGGCTCCAGCGCCAGACAGTTCGTTGATCGCATCGATCTTCACGGTCGGCGCGGCGCAGGCCCCCACCGAATAGGCAGAAAAGACAACCGCCAGCGATGCGGCAATGGTTGCAAATTTGGAATATTTCACTTAGCTCTCCTGTTTTAAGTGCTCCGCCAATTGGTTACAAAAAAATCACCGAGGTGGATGGCGCGACCCCTCGGAAAGAAACCGATCTATTATTTTCGAACACAACCTGGAAGTGCATTAGCTAAAACCCCGATCCGTATTTTTTATCACGCCCTCGCGACGCCCTCTGGACGCGCATCGAGTGGCGGGTCGTCGATGCAAGGGTAACGCTTTGTATGCGCTGCCGTCACGCTGATGTTGGCATCGGTTACGAGAACTTGGTGCGTATCCATGATTTGAATTTCGAATTGGCTGTTTGAGAATCGAAGATTAACTCTCGATTTCCAGTAAACGATCATGCTATGGATCATGCAATTGCTCATGATGAGCATTTTCTCGGTTATCGCACAGCCTGGGTCGATTTTCTCGGGATTGCGGAATTTTCTCCTCGGATTTGCATCCTCGAGTGATCTTGCCACCGGAAAACATCGCGCTTGCCGAGGGGTTCAGCCCGGGCAAGGAGAAGCGTGCATGACGCAGCTGGACGAAGCGAGTACGCGACCCGCTCGAGTTCATGCAATAGGCGGGGCGACGGATCGAAGGCGGGTAGATGGGGCTCAGCGTCGCAGCGTTGGCGCGCGCGAAGCCAAAGCGCGCCCCTGGTCAATACCGTTTCCTACATCAACTTCGCAGGTTTCTGGACAATTGGGTACAGCTCCCTCTGCAATCCGAAGCACCCTCCGATCGCGGAGGTCGAGGTGGCAAGCCACCTCTGGAGTTCGCCTCGTAGTTCTCGGCCAGAGCTGGTGCTGTTTGAAGGCTCATCAATGCGGCGAACGTCGCCAGGTGTGTCTTCTTCATTGGCCTGACCTATTACGATTGGCGGCTCGACAAGTGGGTCTTCACAAGGTCGAGCTTTGCTTTGTGGGCCAGCGGTCTGTTGAAAACACGATTCTGAATTTGGTCAGACACCTTGCCGATGGCGATGTATGCCATGCTCAGGCCCGACTCGCACTCCGACCCCTTCTTCTCGACGAAGTCGTAGGGGAAGTTCTCGCAGAACTTGTGGAAGCCGGAGAATTGGGCGACATCTTTCGTGAAACGGAAGCCGTCCGGGGTGAGGCGCGAGCGTCGGGGATGGTAGAGATCGACAAACAGAATGAACCACTCGGCTCCGTTGAACGACACCGCCTCGAACACGTCCACTGTGCCGATGGCTCCGAGTCGGTGGAAGAGGATGCGCTGGCCAGACTGGGTTTCGAGTCTGGACAGATACGCCAACTGGCCGATGGGCCCGTTGACCGGGATCGGATTGGTCTCGATGAAGCCAAACGGGCCGGTGCCGTTCGGGTCTTTGTCGTAGGCCGGTGCCGACTCCAACATGGATTTCATCGCCGGATGAACGAGTTCCAACTGAAATTTCTCGTCATCGAGGATGCGGTGGATGTGCGCCATTGCTTCGCGCAGCGCCTTGTCTTCTTTGTTGCCACCGAATAAGTTGGACAGAAATCCCATAAATCTGCTCCGCTGGATACCTGGTTAAATCACTGCAACAAATCACTCAAACGGCGCAGTCCTGGCTTCTTGAAGGCCATTCGAATAGCCTGTTCCAGGATGTGTGTGTTCGCGCTGTGAATGTAGGAAATCCCGACGTTGACCTTCTTGTCGTCCTTTGCTCCTATGCAGAACGAACCATCGGCGCTCCATACATGGACTTGGCTCCATGAGCAGCGCACCCTCTCGTTGGAACCGAGGAACTTGCGCTTCACCAGCGTGATGCCGTCGTTGTGCAGGAGCGCGTCGCCGAAGTGCAGGTCGCGCCCTTCCTTCAGGGCTTCGAGCATCTCGGTAAGAAGACGCACGCAGACAGCACGCCATAGCTTGTCAGTAAACGTGCTGTAGATGTCTTGCTTCTTCAGTTCCACGACAGCTTCGGAATTCCGGTTGCCGAACGCAATCGTGTAGGTCGTCCCGGTGGGAATGCCATTGACGGAATGACTGACGCCACCCCAACGAACGCGCGTGATCGAGTCGAGCGGAAAGTTTTGGCCTTTCCACGATATGCCTTGGGGCAAAATGCTCAGTGTGTCTTTGAACATGACGCCAATCTCGGCACGGTAGGTGATTTCACGCGCCAACTCGTCCTGACTCGCTGCTGCCTGCTTGCGCTGTTGGACGATGTTCGCAAGCGCATCCGCGTCTTGTTCGACTCGATCCGAGATTTCCGGAACTTCAGAAAAAAGTTCCTGAATCAGACCTGTCAGGCGCTGAGACTGCGCAAGCATGTCATGCTTGTTGAATAGGTCGATGGCGAGGCTGCGAATCTCATACGCCAAGTCACGGCTTGCTTCGTGGTCGATGCCGCGCGCTTTCAAACTCAATTGAATGGGCTGGGCGATCTTGTCCCAATTACGTGCAACCGCATCGAGCTTGTCCACGTAGGGCTTGACGGCTGCTTCGCCGGAGCCAGCGTGCTCTCTGGCCACCTTGATGAGCTTGTGGACGTTCTCGGCCTCTATTTGCAGGACGCCTTGGGTTTCCACCTCGTAGCTGTCCACGAGGTCATCTATCAGCCCCGGCGCATGATCCTCACCGCCGGAGGTCACGCCGTCGACCGTTTCGGTCATCACCTGGATGAGCGTCATTGGCGGCAGCCTGTCGAGCGCATCCTTGATGGCACCACGGTAGTACCGCTTGCGCTCGGTCAGTTCGGCTTCGATCTGGTCGAGTGCACGCACTTCCGGAAAGCCGGATACGGCGCGATCCTCGTTGATGTCGCGCAGGACATCCTCTGGGCTTAGCTTCTCGGCAAGGTAGGCGGTCTCCATGATGAACTCCGCCAAATCATCCGCATCGTGCCCGTCATCCACAGACTCGAACGCGGCGGCCAGCAAGTTCAGGTGTGCCAGCGTAGGCAGACCAGACTCTTCACGAATCGCCATTGGGTCTTGCAACAGCCTCACAACCAGTTGAGATGCCTTGCGTGGCGAGACGCCAGGAAGCCATGCCATCTCCACACTCAAACGGCTGCGAGGATTGGTGAGATCAGAACGCGCCTTCTGGCAAACCTCGTGATCTAGATCCAGCGACTTCTCTTCTGCAAGCTCGACGACGCGTCTGCGGTCATCGCGTGTCGTCACGCCCAAGACGGCAAACGGGGAATGATGCAGGGCAGTCTTGGTGAGGCGAAGTTCCGGCTTGATAGACCGTGGCGGTGGAGCAGTTCGCTGTGGGACTGCAGAAGGGGCCGGTGGAAGCTGACGCGTTGCTGCTGTGGCTGATGTCGCTGGCGCGGAGGTCGCTGATTGCGCACCCAGCATCGTCAAGAGTTGCGAGTCTTTCAATGCCTCCAACGCTTGAGCAAGCGCCTCGCGAGGCACGGATAACTTGTTGCCGTTGCGAAGCTCGTGGCTGTACTGGGCCAGTTGATCTTTGGACGACAGATGGTCGGACAGCGCGAGCGAAACGGCATACTCCCTGTTTGTGCGCGGCACAGCGTTACAACTCCGGCAGGCCGTCAGCGCGCCGGATTTTGCAGAACCGCATTTAAAACAGATTGCCATCGCCATCTACTCAGTCCTCTACCCATTGCCCGGAGTTATTGATGCGCTTCATCTGTTCCCCGCCCGTCGTTCAGCATCTGCAACACGCGCGGCTTCATCTGAAGTCAGCAGGGAGTGTTTGCACAATGAAGGGTACTGTCCGGATATGCACGTCTGATAGTTGACTCGTCGTTCTGCGGCAGCTACCTGCGTTGCTTCATCAGATGTAAGCAAAGAGTGCTTACATAAAGACGGGTAGTTGCCGGAAATGCAGGTCTGAAGGTTGACTCGTCGCTCTGCCGCGGCGACTTGCGCAGCTTCGTCTGGGGTGAGCAGATTTCGTTTGCACAACGATGGGTATCTTCCAGAAATACAGGTCTGAAGATTTACGCGCCGCTCAGCGGCAACTACTTGAGTGGCTTCCTCTGGTGTTAGCAACGATCGCTTGCAAAGCGAAGGGTAGTTCCCAGATACGCAGGTTTGGAAATTGACACGCCTTTCTGCAACTGCCACCTGCACCTTCTCGTCTGGTGTAAGCAGCGCATAGTTGCAAAGTGACGGGTATTGCCCCGAAGCGCAGACACTGAAATTCTTGGCGTCCCTACTTGCGGGAGCAGTTTGCACTTGTCGTGAAGGCACTGGTTCTGGCGTCGGACTCGACGGGAGTGCTGCGCTCCGCTCAGGAGCGGAGTCCTGGCTGCGGCTTGGCATGCTGCTTTTCGTATTGACCGATTTGGCTGAATTCAGAGCGGCAAGCAGGTCTCTATTCGGCTGCCCATCCTGAGTAAGTCCCATGTCGCGCTGGAAATTCAATATCGCCGAGCGTGTTCCTCGCCCCATCAACCCGTCAGCGGTTCCAGCTTCGTAACCGAGTTCGTTGAGCTTGCGCTGGATGGCCTGCACCGTCGCATCCGGTGCAGGACGAGACGGTGCAGGCGTCGACAGCGAGCCAGTGGACGGACTGCGTGCGAACCGGCTCCTGCCCTCAGACTGAAGCTGGCTCCGGTATGGCTCAATGTCCCGTCGCGAACTTTCCAGCGCGCCGCTGCGATAACGGAAGCTCCCGCAGCGACTGTTGTAGTCGGCCACCATCGCGTTGAACCGGTCCACA
>JAJZDV010000140.1 GCA_021846025.1 Pseudomonadota bacterium | reverse complement strand
TGCAATGACGCCGCGGTGGCGGAACGGGATCTGCAGCATGGTCAGGCCGATCTCGGCGTGGCCCTGGAGTTCGTAATGCACTTGGCCGTCAGGGGGCAGGTTGGCGAGGACGTCCAGCAGGCTGGCACTGTCGACGTGCAGGCGCAGCGGGACCATGGCCCGACCGCCGGCGGGGATGGTGACGGGGGCGGTGCTGCGGCCCTGCGCCACGTCGATGCCGTTGAAGCCGCACTGCAAGCGCAGCGCCTGCAGCGGCAGGGCCAGGCCGGCGGTGTTGCGGATCGACAGCGTCAGGTCCAGCACGGCGGTCTGGCCGTGGAAGTCGATGCTGTTGACGCTGGCGATGGAGACTTCGGGCGCGGTCTGTGCCCGCGCTGCCGGCACGCCGAGCCAGACACCGAGCACGGCGCCGGCGGCGGCCTTGCAACAGGCGCGACGGCCCTCAAGCACCGGCATAGTCCACCAGGGTGAACAGGGGCAGTCCGGTGGCGCGCAGCGCCGTCGAGCCGCCGAGTTCGGGCAGATCGACAATGGCGGCGCCCTCGATCACGCGCGCCCCGAGTTTCTCCAGCAGGCGCTTGCCCGCCATCATGGTGCCGCCCGTGGCGATGAGGTCGTCGATCAGGAGCACGCGGTTGCCCGGCCGCACCGCGTCGGTGTGGATTTCCACCGTGGCGCTGCCGTACTCCAGCTCGTAGCTCTCGGCCACCGTGGTGTAAGGCAGCTTGCCTTTTTTACGGATGGGCACGAAGCCGATGTTGAGTTCGTAGGCAACCACCGCGCCCAGGATGAAGCCGCGCGCATCGATGCCGGCCACCACGTCGGGCCGCAGTTCGGGCGCCATGTAGCGGTGCACGAACTGGTCGATCAGCACGCGGAACACGCGCGGGTTTTGCAGCAGGGGCGTGATGTCGCGGAACTGCACGCCGGGGGCGGGCCAGTCGGGCACGGTGCGGATATGGTCGCGCAAATAGGTGTTGACGTCCATCGGCGGGGCGGTGTGTTGGGAACGGGGGGCGGTGGGCGCGCGTTCAGCCGACGAAGCCGGGCGCCCGATCGCGGGGCTGGGGTGAATCGGGGGCTTGTCCAAACACGTCCTGATACGACGCGTACGACGCCCCCGACAACACCGGCAGGAGCACCAGCAGGCCCAGGCCCATCGGAATCATGGCGACGAAACCGATGGGGATGAGCAGCAAGGTGAACAGCAGCAGCGCGCCGAAGTTGGCGAAGCCGGCCTTGAACGACAACGCCACCGCCTCCCACGGCGTGGCGCCGCCCAGCGTGACCAGGGTGTTGACGAACCAGAACGCGACGTTCAGCAGGAACAGGGCGAGCAGCGCCAGCAACATCAGCGTGAACACGCCGCTGGCCACGGCGCCCAGGCCGGTCATCATGCCCAGGCCGGGCGACATCCCGTGCAACAGCGCTCCCATGCTCGCCAGCCCGACGCCGAACACGGCGCCCAGGCCCAGCACCAGCAAGGCCCCGAAAGCCCCGCCCAGCACCAGCACCAGCACCGAGACCAGCAACAAGGGACCGACGCGGTCTTTCCAGAGCCGGGTGGAATCTCGCAGCGCGCCCTCGGTGGCCGGCTCCACCGGCATGCCCTGCGGCGTGATGCTGCGCGCCTGCGCCCAGCGCCGGCGCAAAAACGAGGCATACACCGCGCCCAGCGCGAACAGCGGCAGGCTGAGCCATTGCGACAACAACCCGCCCAGCGGCAAGGCGTGCAACACCAGCAGGATGATGAGCAGTCCGATGCTCAGGCCCACCCAGGGCAGCGGTGCGCGCATGAAGCTGCGCCAGCCCTCGCCCCACCAGGCCAGGGCCTGGCCGGCGGGTACGTGGCGGTACGGCCTGGTGCTCGAGGAATTCATGGCGGCCTCCTGTGGATGGGGTGCTGCCATTATCCCCGGCCGCGGTGACGCCGGCCTCGGCAGACGGGTCCGCGGTGCCGGGTTCGAGGCATGCCGCGGCGCCGGCGGGTTCGACGCCCTGGCGGGTCAGCGCCGGAGGGATGCGGCAACCGACGGCGGCCTGCCCGCGCTCTGCACCGCAATCAGCGGGCGATGTCTTCCAGGCGTCGCTGCGTCGCTTTCGGCCCCATGACGCCGATGACGATGGCCACGCCCACCATGGCGGCGGCGATGAAGGTGAACACGCCCACGTCGCCCGACGTCTTGAGCAAGTCGGCGATGATGAAGCCGCTGATGACCGCGCTGATGCGGCTGAACGAATAGACGAAGCCCACGGCCTGGGCCCGGATGCGTGTGGGGTACAGCTCGCTCTGGTAGGCGTGGAAGGCGTAACTCATGATGTTGTTGCAGAAGGTCACGAGAATGCCGAACAGGATGATGGCCGCGGCCCCGCCAGCATGGGCGAACAACAGCCCGAACAGCGCCACGCCCAGCGCCGGCGCCACGATCAGCCATTTGCGCTCGACGCGGTCGCCGAAGGTGGTGCCGATGAGCGAGGACACCGGGTAGGCGATGGCGATGATGAAGGTGTAGAGCAGCGACTTCGGAATGTCGTAACCCTTGGCGATGAGGTAGGTCGGCGCCCAGCTGGCGAAGCCGTAATAGCCCACGGTCTGCAGGATGTTGAAGACGATGAGCATGGCGGTGCGCTGGCGATAAGCCGCGCTCCAGATCTCGCTCCAGCGGCCCGCCGCCTCGGCGGTTTCGCCCGGCACCACCTGCGGTTGCGGCAGCGCCCTGCCGGTCTCGGCCTGCACCCGGGTTTCGATGCGCTGCAGGATGGCGTCGGCTTCGGCCGCGCGTCCCTTGCGCTCCAGCCAGCGTGGCGATTCCGGCAGCCCCAGGCGGATGAACCAGATGGGAATGGCGCCCAGCGCGCCGATGATGGCCACCCAGCGCCAGCCATCCAACCCGGCGATGTGGTGCGGCACCAGAAGCCAGCCGAGAAAGGCGACGATGGGCACGGCGCTGAAGGTGATGAACTGGTTCATCGCGAAGTACGAGCCGCGCTTGGCCTGCGGCGCCAGCTCCGAGACATAGGTGTCGATGTTCACCAGCTCCACGCCGATGCCGATGGAAGCCAGGAAGCGCCAGATGTCGATGCTCATCGCCGTCTGCTGAAACGCCATGATGAGCGTGGCGAAGCAGTACCAGACCAGCGCCCAGGTGTAGACCGGTCGCCGGCCGTAGCGGTCCGAGAACCAGCTCACGAACAGCGTGCCCACCCACAGGCCGAGGAACAGCGCGGCCACGAAGCTGGCGATGCCCTCGAAGCCGAGGAAGGCCTTGGTCGTGGCCGTGAACACCCCGCTCTTGAACAGGCCGGGGGCGATGTAGGCGGTGAGGAACAGGTCGTAGAACTCGAAGCAGCCGCCGAGCGACAGCAGGATGACCATGTTGCGCACGGTTTTCGATGGTGGCAGACGGTCGATGCGGGCGGCGATGGTGGCGGCAGACGCCGGCCTGGCGTCCGGTGCGGGGATGCGGCGCATGGTTTGTCTCCGGAATGGCTGTTATGCGGCAATCATGGCGGCAAACACCGGGGCCGGGTGTATCAAGATGTGAAGCGCGCTTGAGTCGGCGCTGGCCGTCACTCGCCCCGCCGATCGGCCGCCTGCCGGCTCGCCGCCTCAGCGCGCCGGCAGCGGAATGCGCTCGAGATCGTCCCCCGGAATGGTGGGAAAGCGCTCGGCAGCCCAGTCGGCCCGGGCCTGCTCGATGCGCTCGCGCCGGCTGGAGGCGAAGTTCCAGTGGATGAAGCGCGGCCCCTCCAGGGGCTCGCCCGCGATCAGCACGGCCTCGGTGCCCGCGTCGGCTCGCACCTCTGCGGTCTGGCCCGGGGCGAGCAACGCCATGTGGCCAGTCTGCAGCGTCACGCCCCCGAGGCGCACGGCACCACGCGCCGGGTAGATGGCGCGTTCGGTGTAGTCCGGTTCAAGGCGCCAAGAGCCGGTCTCGTGCCAGTGGGCATGGGCGTAGGCCAGCGGCGACAGCACCGGCACCGGCGAGGCCAGGCCGAAGGCGCGCCCCAGCAGCACCCGCACCCGCACCGCCCCCATCGTGGCCTCGGGCAGGTCGCCGGCCGCCGCATGGTGAAAATCCGGCGCGTCGTCCTCGTGCGCCCGGGGCAGCGCCACCCACAGCTGCAGGCCATGGCTGGTCCAGGCGCGGCCGCGCAGGTCGTCGGGCACGCGCTCGGAATGCACGATGCCGCGTCCGGCCAGCATCCAGTTGACCGCGCCGGGCTCGATGCGCTGCACGGTGCCGAGGTGGTCGCGGTGCAACATGGCACCCTCGAACAGATAGGTCACCGTGGCCAGGCCGATATGCGGGTGGGGCCGCACGTCCACGTTCTGGCCAGCGGCAATGGTGGTGGGGCCGAAGTGGTCGAAAAACAGGAAGGGGCCAACACCCTGCTGCGGATGACCGGGCAGCAGCCGCCGCACGACGAAGCCGCCGCCAAGGTCGTGCTCGTGGGCCCGGTAGAGCAGGCGAATGATGGCGCTGGGATCGGGGGTGGTCATGGCTGGAGCTCCGGTCTTGGGTGTTGCGGGACGCGTCAGCCCGCCGGGTTCGGGCAAGGCCCCCGGACGGCGGCGATCACCCACAAAGCGACGCCGCACGAGAACCTGGCCAAGCCCTTGCGTTCGGTGCGAGCGCCCGCATATCACCATAATCGAAAATGACCCAACCCGGCGTACCGGCAGCCTTTGCCGGTACGCCGGTCCCACTGGAGCTTGCCATGTCTGCCACCACCACCTTGTCGCATTCCACAGGCCTTGCCCCGGCCGTCGCGGCCGACGCCCTCATGCGCGTGGCCCGCGTGGTGGATGGCCGCGCCAGCAGCGACGGCGATGGCGTCAAGCTCACCCGCGTGCTGGAGCCGGAACTCGCCGCGCTGATCGACCCCTTTCTGCTGTTCGACGAATTCCGCTCCGACACCGCCGCCGACTACATCGGCGGCTTTCCGCCGCACCCGCACCGCGGCTTCGAGACCGTCACCTACATGATGGCCGGGCGCATGCGCCATGGCGACAACAAGGGCAATCGCGGCGACCTCTCCGCCGGCAGCGTGCAGTGGATGACTGCCGCGCGCGGCATCGTCCACGAGGAAATGCCGCAGCAGGAGCAGGGCCTGATGTGGGGCTTTCAGCTCTGGGTGAACCTGCCCGCCGCGCACAAGATGGACGATCCGGCGTACCAGGACATCGCCCCCGACAGCATTCCGCGGGTGCGCCGTGCCGACGGCGTGCAGGCACGCGTCATTGCCGGCCGCTTCGCCGGCGACGACGGCACCCCCGTGCAAGGCCCGGTGCGCGAACGCCCGACCCAGCCCACCTATCTCGACCTGACCGTTCCGGCAGGCCAGACCTTCCACTGGACCGCGCCCGCCGGCCAGACCGTGCTGGTGCACGGCATCGAGGGCGAATTCGGAGTCGGCCCGGACGCCACACCGCTGCGTCCGCACCGCATGGCCATCCTGCGTGCCAGCGACGCCGCCGCCGTGCTGCAGGTGCAAACCGGCGACACCCCGGGCCGCTTCCTGCTCATCGCCGGGCGCCCGCTGCGCGAGCCGGTGGCGCATTACGGCCCGTTCGTGATGAACACCCGCGAGGAAGTGATGCAGGCCGTGCAGGACTACCAGGCCGGCCGGTTCTGACGGCCCGGGGGGATAAGCTGCCCGGTGTCCTGTGAAGTCAAGGAAACGTGGGGTGTGGCCTTGCGTTGCCTCCAGGGCGGAGGCAACGGCGCGGGCCGCAAATTCTGATGACGCCCGGGCCACGACCGCCAGCGGGGATGGCAGCGGTCGTTTCATCCACGTCAAGAGTGTCGAGGATCCGCCAGCGCCCCGAGGGCACGCAAGTTCGAGGCCTTTCGTCACCCATCATCGGGCAGTTTTCGACGCGTCCTCTTATGCTGTTCATCATGCACAGCGCTTTTTGAATTCTTTCGCGACCGATCGCTTTTCGCGCCGCACACCGAAACCTCACGCTCGAAGCAGCCGCGCATTCCATGCCAGATGCAACCGGGTCAGACGCGATTGCCCATGCCGCGAAAGACAGCATGGGCAATTGGCGCCCGCCGCATGATCTGGACGAACATCTGAAAGCCGTCGGCGCGCTCGCCGCCCATTTTGCAAATCGCTACGGTGCCGAGTGGGCGCATCAAGCCGGCCGCTG
>JAJZDV010000139.1 GCA_021846025.1 Pseudomonadota bacterium | reverse complement strand
AGTCCTGCGCGCGCAGCGGCACGTGGAGCACTCGATCACGGCACTGCGGCTCAGCCTGAGCTACGCACGGCTCGCCCGTATCGGCCAGTCCCCCTGCTGCGGCAGAGTCAGCGCAAAACTGCTCTCGTGGCACAGTAAGACTGCGGCCCTCTGGAACAACTCGGCCGGATCGCTCGCATCCTGCAACCGCCCCCGCACTTTGGTGCTGCCCGCCTGCGGCCACGTGCCGCAGTGCGATGCGCCGGGGAACGTCATCCGAGCTGTCGTGAGCGGCATCGGCGCGCAGGTTCGAGGCTCGCTGCCGGCCTTGCGCCGGCAGGGTTGTAGGTCACCGCCCTGGCAGATACGGCGCAACTGCGGCATAGTCTGAAATAACAGGTCTGCCGCACATCCCGGCAGGGTGGATCTGCCGATGACAACGGAGGTCACGATGCAAGCAGTCTGGAACGGTGTCGTCATCGCGGAAAGCGACGACACGGTGGTCGTCGAAGGCAACCACTATTTCCCGCGCGAGTCGGTCAAGCCCGGCCTGCTCCAACCCAGCGACACCCAAAGCGTCTGCCCCTGGAAGGGCACCGCCAGCTACTACACCGTGGTTGCCGGGGGCCAACGCAACACCGACGCGGTGTGGTTCTACCCCGAGCCCAAGCCCGCAGCGAAGAACATCACCGGGCGCGTGGCGTTCTGGAAGGGCGTGGTCGTCAAGCCCACGTAGAGCCGGAGCGAGGGCACGCCCCATGAGGCCCGAGTTGCACGGATCGCCTCGGGGGCCTTCGCGTTGGAGTCCCCGCCGAGGCCGTTTTCAGCGCCGGATCGGTTTGCGCTTGGGCGAATCGGCGCCAAGACCTTGGTGGCCGGGCGCGCGCTCCGTGGCACGCAGGATCGCCCGCGTGCTGCCGGTTGCCGTTCTGGATTTGGCGTGGGCCACCGGCTTGACCGGTTCGCTGCCGGGCGCCCCAGCCAGGCTCAGATGGAGCTGGTGCCCCAGAACCCAGACTTTTTGCAGGGTGCGAAACACGTCCTTGGGCATGCCCGCGGGCAAGTCCACCAGGCTATGGTCGCCGCGAATCTCGATGCTGCCGATGTGCTTGTTCTCCAGCCCGGCTTCATTGGCGATGGCGCCGACCAGGTTGCGCACTTCCACCCCGTGGTCGCGGCCGACCTCGACGCGGTACGTCTCAAACGCCATGCCCCCCGCGGCGGCCTTCTTGCGGCGCGGAGCGGCACTGCCGTGTTCGTCGGACTCGACGCGGGGATGCGACTTCTCGAGGCGGGCCGACTGCACCCGAGCCTCCAGTTCGCCGATGGCGGCGTCGGCGATATCGGTCAGGCCACGTGGCTTGGCACTGGCTGGCTTGGGCACGCGCGGTGGCAGCGATGGCGAAGGCTTGCGCACCTCACGCCCCTCGCGTTCGAAGGACTTGGCGGGTTTTCCACGTGGCCCGAATGCGGGCTCGGTGCGCTGCGCATCACGGGGGCGTGCGCCCAGACCGTCGCTGCGCATCGCATGGCCGCCCTCGGTGCCCGGCCCCAGCAGCAGGGGTTTGTCGCCCTGCACCAGGCGCGCCAAGGCCGCGGCGATTTCAATCGCCGGCACGTTTTGCTCGTGCTCGTAGCGCTCGATCAGGCTCTGGAATTGCTCCAGGCCTTCCTGCTCGCGCGCCTCGGTGATGCGCTCCAGGAAGCGGGCAATGCGCTTGTCGTTCACGTCCTGCGGACTGGGCAATTGCATCGGCGTGATGGGCTGGCGCGTGGCGCGTTCGATCGCGGCCAGCAGATGGCGCTCGCGCGGGGTGACGAACAGAATGGCCTGGCCGCTGCGCCCGGCACGCCCGGTGCGGCCGATGCGGTGGACATAGCTTTCGGTGTCCGTCGGGATGTCGTAGTTCACCACATGGCTGATGCGGTCCACGTCCAGGCCGCGCGCCGCCACGTCGGTGGCCACCAGGATGTCGATCTGCCCGTCCTTGAGCCGCTGCACGGTGCGCTCGCGCTGGGCCTGCAGGATGTCGCCGTTCAGCGCCGCGGTGGAGAAGCCGCGTGCCGCCAGTTTCTCGGCCAGTTCCTCGGTGGCCATCTTGGTGCGGGCAAAAATGATCATGCCATCAAAATTTTCCACCTCCAGGATGCGTGTCAGCGCGTCGAGCTTGTGCAGGCCGCTGACCATCCAGTAGCGCTGCTGCACTTGCGTGGCGGTGCTGGTCTTGGCCTTGATGGTGACCTCTGCCGGCGTGCGCAAGTGGTTGCTGGCAATGCGGCGAATGGCCTGCGGCATGGTGGCCGAGAACAGCGCGATCTGGCGCGTGGGAGGCGTTTTCTGCAGGATGGATTCGACATCGTCGATGAAGCCCATGCGCAGCATTTCATCGGCTTCGTCCAGCACCATGTAGGCCAGGCCGTCGAGCTTCAGTGTGCCGCGCTCCAGATGGTCGATGATGCGCCCGGGCGTGCCCACCACGACATGCGCCCCGCGTTTGAGCGAAGCCAGCTGCGGCACATAGCTCTGGCCGCCGTAGATGGGCAGCACGTTGAAGCCCGGCAGATGCGTGGCGTAGCTGGCGAACGCCTCGGCCACCTGGATGGCGAGCTCGCGTGTGGGCGCCAGCACCAGCGCTTGCGGCTCCTTGCGCGCCACGTCGATGCGGGCGAGGATGGGCAGGGCGAAGGCCGCCGTTTTGCCGGTGCCGGTTTGCGCCTGACCAACCAGGTCACGGCCTTCGAGCAGAATGGGGATGGTGGCCGCCTGAATCGGCGACGGGCTCTCGTAGCCCACGTCGCGCAGCGCTGCAAGAATGGGCTCCGGCAGACCGAGATCGGTGAAGGTGACGGCGGGAGACTCGGGGGCTGTGCTGGACATGGATGAATGAACCTGATGGTGGTGATTGAAAGGGGCGCGAAGTCGACGCTGGCTGAGTTCCCGCGATGCAGCCGCTGCGCATCACGATGGGATGCTCAGCGCAAACCCCAGTCCTGCATCGCCTGGGTATGGTGAGAATCTGCAACGCATCGCACCACCCGAAGCCGTAAAGCACGGTGTACGGGCCACTTCTTCCGTGTTGCGGTGACAACGCCCAGCCGAGATTGTGCGCCAGACAGCGTCCGGGAGCCTCGCCTGGCTGGCCCGTGTTGCCTGGCAAGGCCCATTTTGCGCACAAAGCACAATACGCTCGCAACGCCCAACAACCATCCAGGCACCATGGACGCACAAACCAACGCATCTCCGGCATCCTCCTCGCCGCACATCGTCATCGTCGGCGGCGGTGCCGGCGGACTGGAACTGGCCACCCGCCTGGGCAACACCCTGGGCCGGCGCGGGCTCGCCGACATCACCCTGGTGGAGCGCGGTCGCAGCCATTTGTGGAAACCCCTGCTGCACCAGGCGGCCGCAGGCACCCTCGACATCGA
The DNA here is from genome assembly GCA_021846025.1 of Pseudomonadota bacterium. Classification (GTDB taxonomy): domain Bacteria; phylum Pseudomonadota; class Gammaproteobacteria; order Burkholderiales; family Burkholderiaceae_C; genus Thiomonas_A. The sequence goes on along the minus strand of JAJZDV010000139.1, from coordinate 2,764 downwards.
CGACAACGAGTTGAACTACCTGGCACAGTCGACCTGGCATCACTTCAAGTACCGCCTGGGGGCGATGGAAGGGCTGGATCGCGCCCGCAAGCAGGTGCTGGTCGCGCCGACGCTGGACGAGGACGGGCGCGAAATCGTGCCGCGCCGCCGCTTCGGCTACGACATCCTGGTGCTGGCGCTGGGCAGCCAGAACAACGACTTCGGCACCCCTGGGGCAGCCGAATTCGCGATCGCGCTCGACAGCCCCGAAGACGCGCGGCGCTTCCACAGACGCCTGGTCAATGCCTGCATGGCCGCCAACTCGCAAATCGGCCCGCTGCGGCCGGAGCAACTCAAGGTGGTGGCCATCGGCGCCGGCGCCACCGGGGTGGAATTGGTGGCCGAGTTGCACAATTCCACCCGCACGCTGGCCGCCTACGGACTGGATCGTATCGACCCCGAGCGCGACATGCGCCTGAGCCTGGTGGAAGCTGCACCGCGCATCCTGCCCGCGCTGTCGGAGCGCATATCGACAGCCGCAGCCGCCGAACTTGCCAAGCTGGGCGTGCAGATCCACACCGGCAAACGCGTCACGGCCGTCACGCCCACCGGGGTGCAAACGGCCGATGGGGATTTTCTGCCGGCAGAACTCGTGGTGTGGGCGGCCGGGGTGAAGGCGCCCGACGTCCTGCGCGATCTCGACGGACTGGAAAGCAACCGCATCCACCAGTTGGTGGTTCGCGCCACGTTGCAGACCACGCGCGACGACGCCATCTTTGCCTTGGGCGATTGCGCCGCCTGCCCCTGGGAAGGTCATCCTGGCGGTGTGCCGCCGCGTGCCCAGGCCGCCCACCAGCAAGCCGCCTTTCTGGTGCGGCAAATTCAGCGCCGGTGCGCCAACAAGCCGCTGCAGGTCTTTCATTACCGCGATTTCGGCTCCCTCGTCTCGCTGGGGGAGCACAGCACCGTGGGCAGCTTGATGGGCGGCTTGGCCAAGGGCAGCCTCTTCATCGAAGGCCATGTCGCCAGATTCATCTACTGGCTGCTCTACCGCAAGCACCTGCATGCGCTGCACGGTTTCTGGAAAACGGTCTTCCTCACCCTGGCACGCTTGATCTCGCGCACCACCGAACCGCGCATCAAGTTGCATTGAGCCAAGCCCACTGGGTGCTGTTGCAGCGAGCACACAGCAGGTCGGTGATTCGTGCCGACCGCCGATTTTCGGATTGATCGGCGTGCATGGTTCGGTATGCTGCAGAACACGACGGACAAGAACAAGAACGTGCGCATCCGGAACATCGGCCCCACCGTGGGCGCTCGCCAGCATGTGCAACAGGCTGCAGCCCATCGCCTGCTGCAATTTGTTCACGCGTCCGTCCCCGAGGGCAGCTTGGAGCGACCGGCTCGAGAGCATGCGTTCCCAGAATGGCTCGTGCCGGAACGCGGCTGAAATGCAGGCGCCTGCCCGAGCCGTGTTGCGGCGCCTGTCCGATCTGCTGTTGTTGAACGCTGCGCTGGCAGGCGCCTACGTCCTGCTGGCCTGGATTGGGCTTCGCAGCGATGCCGCGAGCGCCTTGCTCTGGCCTTCCAGTGCCGTGGCCGTTTTCGGCGTGATGGTGAGCGGCTGGGCGGCCGTACCTGGCGTTGCGCTGGGTGCTGACCTGGCCAATGCGCTCCTTGGCGGTTGGTCGCCGCTGGCGACCCTGAGCATCGCGATGGGCAACACGATGGGCGTGATCGTCGCCTGGTGGCTGTTGCGGCGCTTGCGCGGGCGATGGACGGGTTTGCAAGGCACCGGCAACATGCTGGCTTTCATGGCCACGTTCGGTTTGCTGGCCCCGGCGTTCAGTGTCGGCGGCGGCATGCTGGCAACGTTGTTGCAACCCGTGCCGCCGATGCACAACCTCGGCAGTTTGTGGTTGAACTGGCTGGTCGGCGATATTTGCAGCGTGCTGATCTTCGCCCCGCCACTGGTGCTGTGGTGGGAGCGTCGCCACGAAGCGTTGCCAGCGCCTACCCTCGAACTGCTCGGCGTCCCGGTGCTCGCCCTGCTGGGCACGGTACTCGTCTACTTTTCCCCGCCGACGACACAAGCCTTGCCTCTGGGGCTCGGAACGCTGGTTCTGCTGCCCATGCTCTGGGCCGCGTCCCGCCTGCCCATGCGGCTTTCCAGTCTGTTCATGGCAGCGCTGTTCACGCTGGAGCTGACCGGCACCACTCTGGGGCTGGGGCCCATGATGGCGCTGCCGCCGATCGATCGCATCACGGCGCTGCAGATCATGGGCATCAGCCTGGCCTGCACGGTTCTGCTTGCCAGCAGTCTGGCGCAAGATCGCGGCGCGGCGTTGCGCCAACTGCGCGAAGCTAACGCCGGGCTGGAGCGCGCCGTCGAACGGCGCACTGCGGCCCTGGTGGCGAGCCAGACGCGGCTGCAACGACAACTGCGCTTTCAGGACTCCTTGCTCAGCGCCCTGCCCAACCCCGCGGCCTACACCGCGAACGATGGCCGCTTCGCACTCATCAACAAAGCTTTCACCCAATTGCTGGGTCGCACCCCCGAGGCCATGCTGGGGCGCCAACCGGAAGACGTGTTCGAGGACAGCCTGTTGCACACCTGGACCGACATGGACCGCAAACTTGTGGTGGAGGGGCGAGCGCTGTCTCAGGAATGTCGCCAGTTGCCGGCGGACGGCGAAGAATCGGTATGGATCCTGAACAAGGCCCAGGTCACGGACTCGAGTGGCAAGCCGCTGGGCATCGTCACCAGCCTGCAAGACATCTCCGA
>JAJZDV010000138.1 GCA_021846025.1 Pseudomonadota bacterium | reverse complement strand
CGCGTATGTGCCGCCCTGGCTGGTGGACCGCACCCTGCGCAACATCCTCATCGACGTCACCGGCAACACCCACCGCAGCGAGTTCTGCATCGACAAGCTCTACAGCCCCGACAGCGCCACCGGCCGCCTCGGCCTGCTCGAACTGCGTGCCTTCGAGATGCCCCCGCATGCACGCATGAGCGTGGTGCAGCAACTGCTGCTGCGGGCGCTGGTGGCGCGCTTCTGGGCCCAGCCCTACACCGCCACGCTGCAGCGCTGGGGTACGGCGCTGCACGACCGTTTCCTGCTGCCCACCTTCATCGCCATGGACTTCGACGACGTGCTGGCCGAGCTGCGCGATGCCGGCTTCGACTTCGACCCCCAATGGTTCGCTCCACACCACACCTTCCGCTTTCCGCTGCTGGGCGAATACGCCGCCAACGGCATCAAGCTCGAAGTCCGCATGGCGCTGGAGCCCTGGCACGTGATGGGCGAAGAGACCACCGCTGGCGGCACCGCGCGCTATGTCGACTCCTCGCTGGAGCGACTGGAAGTCAAGCTCAGCGGCATGGCCGACAGCCGCCACGTGCTCACCGTCAACGGTCGCGCCGTGCCGCTCCAGCCCACCGGGCGCAGCGGCGAGTTTGTGTGCGGCGTGCGTTACCGCGCCTGGCAACCGCCCTCGGCGCTGCATCCCAGCATCGGCACCCACGCGCCCATCACCTTCGATCTCGTCGACACCTGGATGGAGCGCTCGCTCGGCGGTTGCCAGTACTTCGTCGCCCACCCCGGCGGCCGCAGTTACGACACCTTTCCGGTGAACTCCTACGAAGCCGAGAGCCGGCGGCTGGCGCGCTTCACGGGGCTCGGCCACACCCCCGGGCGCATGGTGGTGGCGCCGGCCCAGCCCAGCCTGGAGTTCCCGTTCACCCTGGATTTGCGCCGGCGCAAGGGCTGAGCCCGCCCCCGGCTGGACGCCGGGCCACCCCGACAATGTGACAATCGCCACATGGCAAGCCTGTTCCACACCGACCCCACCACCGACCCGGCCGACGCCCTGGTCGACCTCGCAGCCGACCTCGCCTCGCCCGTGCCTCCCGGCCACTGGGACTCGCTGCGCTCGCGCCTGGGCGACGGCAGCGCCGGCGCGTCGCTGGCGCCGCACTGGGCCCAGTTCTTCCGCCAACTCGGGCCGGACGGCTTCGACGGCCTGCCGGCCCGTGAAGCCCTGCTGCGCCAGCAGATTCACGACGATGGCGTGACCTACAACGTCCATGGCGACGCCGAGCAGCCCAGCCGCGCCTGGTCGGTCGATTTGTTTCCGCTGATCGTCAACGCCGCCTCCTGGGCTCAAATCGCCGCCGGAGTCGCCCAGCGTGCCGCCCTGCTCAACACCATCCTCGCCGACATCTACACCGGGCCGCAGCGCACCCTGCGCGAGGGCCTGCTGCCGCCAGCGCTGGTGCAGGGCAACCCCGGCTACCTGCGCGCGCTGCATGGCCATAGCCCGCCGGGCGACTTGTGGCTGCACATCGCCGCCTTCGACCTGGCGCGCGGGCCGGACGGCAACTGGCGCGTGGTCAGCCAGCGGGTGCAGGCGCCTTCGGGTCTGGGCTATCTGCTGGAGAACCGGCTGCTCATCTCGCGCCTCTTCCCCGAAGCCTTCAGCAGCCTGCGGGTGCAGCGCCTGGCCGCCAGCTACCGCCTGGTGATGGACACGCTGCAGCGCCTGGCCCCTGGCGGGCCGCAGGCGCGCATCGTGCTGCTCACGCCCGGCCCTTACAGCGAGACCTATTTCGAGCAGGTCTATCTCGCCAGCTACCTCGGCATCACGCTGGCCGAAGGCAACGACCTGACGGTGCGCGAAGACCGCCTCTACCTCAAGACCCTGCGCGGCCTGGAGCCGGTGCACGCGGTGCTGCGCCGGCTCGATGACAGCTTTTGCGACCCGCTGGAACTGCGCCCCGACTCCATGCTCGGCGTGCCCGGGCTGCTGCAGGCGGTGCGCGCCGGCAATGTGCTGCTGGCCAATGCGCTGGGCGCCGGTTTCCTCGAATCGCCCGCGTTGCACGGGTTCATGCCGCGGCTGTGCCAGACCCTGCTCGGGGAGCCGTTGCTGCTGCCTTCGCTGCCCACCTGGTGGTGCGGCGAGCCGGGTGTTTGCGCCGCACCAATGGACGATTTGCGCGCCTGGGTGATCAAACCGGTGCATGCCGACAGCGGCTTCGAGGCCGTGATCACCGCCAGTCTGGACTTTGGCCAGCTCCCGGCGTGGCGCCGCCGGGTGCAGAGCGAGCCGGCGCAAGTGGCGCTGCAGCAATACCTGCCGCTGCCGCATGTGCCGGTGTGGAGCGACGGCCGCATGGGCGCGCGTGCCGCGATGCTGCGCGTCTACGCCCTGGCCGACGGCCGCGGCGGCTGGCGTGTGCTGCCCGGTGGCCTGGTGCGCACGGCGCCGCCCGGCGGCAACACGGTGTCGATGCAGCGCGGCGGTGGCAGCCAGGACGCCTGGATCATCACCGGCGAGGCGGTGGACGACAGCACCATGCTGCCCGCTCCCATGCGTCCGCAGGATCTGGTGCAGCATCATCGCGTGGTCACCAGCCGCGCGGCGGAAAACCTCTTCTGGATCGGACGCTACACCGAGCGCGCCGAGCACAGCACGCGCCTGGCCCAGCTCGCGCTGCAGGCCCTCTCGGGCGATGACGACCTCGGCCCGGCGGTGTACGCCGTGCTCGACCAATGGTGTCGCCGCAGCGGCCTGGTCGAGTTCGATGCGCCCCAGCTTGCCGAGCAGCCACAGGTCTTCGAGCGCGCCCTCATCCGCGGCCTGGTGGCCGGGCGGCATGCCGGCGGCATCGTGCAGAACCTGCAGGCGCTGGGGCATGCCGCGGGGCAGGTGCGCGAGCGTCTGGGCGCGGAGCACCGGCAGTGGATCGGGGCCGCGGCCGCGGTCGAAATCCTGCCGCCGAGCGGCGCCGCGCAGCATGCCGATTGGCACGATTGGCAGCCCAGCCAGGCGATGCAGGGGCTGGACCGCATCAGCGAAATTCTCTGCGCCATCACCGGCGCGCAGACCGACCGCATGACCCGCGACGACGGCTGGCGCCTGCTCAGCATCGGCCGCCACATCGAACGCCTGATCCTCATGGCCGATGCCCTGAGCAGCGCCTTCGCCACCGGCGCGGTGCGCAGCGACAGCGGCTTCAACCTGCTGCTGCGCCTGTTCAACAGCATCATCACTTACCGCGCGCTCTACCAGAAGCGGCTCGAAGTCCCGCCCCTGCTCGACCTGCTCGTGCTCGACCGCGAGAACCCCCGTGCCCTCGGCTGGGTGGCGCAAACCCTGCAGGCGCGCCTGGCCAAGCTGCCGGGGACTGCGGCAGACCGCGAAGCCCTGCTGGCGCTGGCGCCCGATCCCGACGTCTGGCACCTGCCCGAACTCTGCGTGCAAGACGCGACGCTGCGCCACGCCTGGCTGGAGCAGACCCTGGCACAGGTCAGCGCAAGCACCTGGCGCCTGTCGGAAGAAATCAGCCGGCGCTACTTCGCCCATGTCGGCGCGGTCGATCGCAGCCTGGGTGGGTACTGAGCCGGTTGCTCGCCCGATTCGCGCCATCGCCATCCACGCCTCGCACCCCCCTCCCACTGCCATGCATCCGACGCAGACCAGCGCCAACCCCCTGCCGCCGCACCACGCAGCCGGCACGCTCTACCGCGTCGAGCATCTCACCGCCTACGCCTACGAGGCGCCGGTGGAACTGGCCCATCACCTCGCCCATCTGCGCCCGCGCGACGAAACCACGCAGCAATGCGTGCTGCACGACTGCGTGGTCGAGCCCGCCCCCGACCACGCCAGCGAAGGCCACGACGTGTTCGGCAACACCCGCCGCCTGTTCGCCTTCTACACCCCGCACGACACCTTGAGCGTCAACGCCATCAGCCTGGTGCGGGTGCAGGCGCCCACGCCGCCCGATTTCGATGCCAGCCCCGCCTGGGACGACGTGCGCGGCCTGCTGCTGTACCGCGCCGGCAAGCCCTTCGTGGCGCAGGCCGAATTCAGCTTCGGCAGCCATTTCTCGCCGCTGTTCGCGCAAGCCACCGCCTACGCCGCACTCAGCTTCGCACCGCGCCGCCCGCTGCTCGAAGGCGCACTGGATCTGATGCACCGCATCCACGCCGATTTCACCTACGACCCCGAAAGCACCGAGGCCCACACCCGCGCGCCGCAAGCCCTGGAACTGCGCCACGGCGTCTGCCAGGACTACGCCCATGTCATGCTCTCCGCCCTGCGCGGCGTGGGTCTGGCGGCGCGTTACGTCAGCGGCTACCTGCGCTCGCGCCCGCCGCCCGGCGAAGCGCAACTGGTGGGCGCCGACGCCTCCCACGCCTGGGTGGACGTCTGGTGCCCGGTCCACGGCTGGGTCGCGTTCGACCCCACCAACGACCGCCAGCCCGCGGCCGACTACGTGCGCGTGGCCGTCGGCCGCGACTTCGCCGACGTCTCCCCGCTGCGCGGCGTCATCCGCGGCGGCGGCGAGCACACGCTGGAGGTGGCGGTGCGCGTGAGTGCGGTGGAGAGCTGAGCCTGCCGCGGCGGCGCACCGGCAGGCTCAGCGCCGGAGCACAGGCGAGCCGCCTCGTGTCGATCCAGTCGGGTTCGGCGTGGCGTCTCGGCAGAGGCTGGCGCGCTGCCCATCCACCGATCCAACAGGAGCCCGTCATGCACACCAGGATGCGCGTCCAGTCCATCCCTGCCGTCGCGCGCGCACGCTGATCGACGGCCCGTTCGGCGCCGGGAACGAGCTGCTGCGGTGGATCGCGGCCCACGGCCACACCCCGGCACCGAACTTGTGGGAGTGGTGCGTCGTCGGTCCGCACCTCAGCCCCGACCCGGCGCCGTGGCGCACCGAACGGAACCGGCCGGTGCTGAGCGGATGAAACCTCCAGCCAAAGCTTCCGCGGCGCTGCCGGTGCTGCACTTCGAGCGGCAGCAGGACTGGGCCGATTGGCTGACGGAGCACCATGCGGCCTCGCCCGGCGCCTGGCTGCAGCTCGCCAGAAAAGGCGGCGGGATGCAGTCGGTTTCCTACGATGAAGCCGTCGAGGTCGCGCTGTGCTTTGGCTGGATCGATGGGCGGAAACAGACGCACAGCGAGCAGTTCTGGCTGCAGCAATTCACCCGGCGCGCGGACAAAAGTGTCTGGTCGAAGATCAATCGGGACAAGGCGCTGGCCCTGATCGAACGCGGAACGATGCAAGCCGCCGGACTCCATGCAGTCGAGCGCGCCCAAAGGGACGGCCGCTGGGATGCCGCCTATGACTCGGCCAGCAAGGCCACGGTGCCCAGCGACTTCCAGTCCGCCTTGGATGCGCATCCGCGCGCCAAGGCCTTCTTTGCAACGCTCGATGGCCGCAATCGGTACGCCATTCTGTTCCGCATTCAGACCGCCAAGAAGGCCGCAACGCGGGCGAACAAAATTGTCCAGTTCGTGCAGATGCTCGAACGGCACGAAAAGGTGCAGGCGTGATGCGTTGGTCCAAGTCGTTTCCGTGGAGTCGCCATGGCAAGGGTGTGGCACCTTCCCGACCGGGCGGGCGCGGGCCGCGCAAAATCGTCTCGCCGCCGCTGTCGATCCGCGCCCTGCGACGAACCATGAGACCAACCGTGAGAGCTTCATCATGAGCGACATGGCCCGCAACACCGTCTGCCTCTGGTACGACCGTGACGCCGAAGCCGCCGCGCGCTTCTGCGCCGCGACCTTTCCCGACGCTGCGGTCAGCGCCGTGCAGCGCGCGCCAAGTGACGACCCCAACGGCAAGGCCGGCGGCGTGCTCACCGTGCTGGGCATGCCCTGCCTGGGCTTGAACGGCGGCCCCGAATTCCGCCACAGCGAGGCGTTCTCGTTTCAGGTCGCCACCGACACGCAGGAGGAAACCGACCGCGACTGGAGCGCCCTCGTCGCCAACGGCGGGCAGGACAGCCAGTGCGGCCGGTGCCAGGACCGCTGCGGGAGTGTCCTGGCAGATTACGCCGCGCGCGCTGATGCAGGCGATTGCCGATCCCGATCCGGCCGCCCCCCGACGCGCGTTCGCGGCCATGGTGCCGCTGCGCAAGATCGACATCGCCGCGATCGAGGCCGCGCGCCGCGGCTGAGACTCGCGCCAGGCCGGGCTCCGAGCAAGCGAGCAGCGCCACATGGGGCCTGTGCAACGCGAGCCCTGG
>JAJZDV010000008.1 GCA_021846025.1 Pseudomonadota bacterium | reverse complement strand
TTGTTGCATGGCGGGATGGTCAGTGGGTTGGAATGCGGTGCGCGTCGGGACGGAGTGATGCCAGGAAACAAGGACGACTTTGTTGTGGCGTCAAATGTAACTGTGTTGCTCATGGGTCGACAAGTTCCCCGGCCCGTGCATGAATTGCAGCGACGCCAGGTGAGCGTAGAGGCCGCCACGCGCCATCAATTCGGCATGGTTGCCGATGTCGACGATGCGGCCGCGTTCCAGCACCACGATGCGGTCGGCACGCTGCACCGTGGCCAGTCGATGGGCAATGACGATCGTGGTGCGCCCCAGCATGGCGTGCTCCAGCGCGGCCTGCACGGCGCGTTCGCTTTGGGCGTCCAACGCGCTGGTGGCTTCGTCCAGCAGCAGCAGCGGGGCGTTTTTCAGGATGGCGCGGGCAATGCTCAGGCGCTGGCGCTGGCCACCGGACAGCCGCACGCCGCGCTCGCCCAGGTAGGTGTTGTAGCCCTGCGGCAACTCGCGGATGAAGCCATCGGCTTGTGCAGCGCGCGCGGCTTGGATCACCTCGTGCTCGCTGGCCTCGGGTCTGCCATAACGAATGTTGTCGAGCGCGCTGGCGGAGAAAATCACCGCATCCTGTGGCACCAGACCGATGCGCTCGCGCAACGCGGCAAGGTCGGCGTGATCGACACGCACGCCGTCCACGCTCACCGCGCCGTGTTGCACGTCATAAAAGCGCAGCAGCAGTTGCAGCACCGTGGTCTTGCCGGCGCCACTGGGGCCGACCAGAGCCACGGTTTCACCCGGCTCCACCAGCAGCGAAAAATCGTCCAGCGCCGGCTGTTCCGGGCGCGATGGATAGGTGAAGCGCACATGGGCGAACTGCACGGTGGAGCCGCCTTGCGGCGCGGGCAGCGCCTGCGGCTGGGGCGGATTGGCCACCGGGGAACGCTCGGCCAGCAGTTCCATCAGCCGCTCTGTGGCGCCGGCGGCACGCAGCAAGTCACCGAACACCTCCGATAGCGAGGCGGCGGAACCGGCCACCAGACCGATGTAGAGCACCGTCTGCCCCAGGGTGCCTGCGCTCATGCGGCCTTCGACCACGGCCACGGTGCCCAGGTACAGGCCATAGATGAGTGCACCGAACAGCGCAACGATGACAAAGGCGGTGAGCAGCGCACGCATGCGGCTGCGTCGCACGGCGGTGGCGAACGCAGCTTCCGCGGCCTGACTGAAGCGGCGTGATTCGTCCGGTTCGCGCCCGTAGCTCTGGATCGTGGGAATCGCGTTGAGCACCTCGGCGGCGATGGCACTGGAATCGGCGATGCGGTCCTGGCTGGCACGCGACAGGCGGCGCACGCGGCGGCCGATGGTGACCGCCGGGAACACCACCAGCAGGATGACGGCGACCACGCTGAGCATCAGGCGTGGGCTGGTGGCAACCAGCATGGTCATGCCACCGAGGAACACCACGCTGTTGCGCAGGCCCATCGACAGGCTGGAGCCGACCACGGTCTGCACCAGGGTGGTGTCCGTGGTCAGGCGCGACAGCACCTCGCCGGTTTGCGTGTGCTCGAAAAACTGTGGCGACTGCGTCAGCACATGGCCGTAGACCCGGCTGCGCAAATCGGCCGTGACACGCTCGCCCAGCCAGCTCACCATGTAGTAGCGCGCTGCCGAGAACATGCCCAGCAGCACCGCCAAGCCGAACAGCGCGACGAAATGCACGCTGAGGCCGCCGCGGCTGGCGTTGGTCGAGGGATGCAGCAGGCCGCCGTCGATCAGCCAGCGCAAAGCCAGTGGAAAACTCAGGGTACTGCCGGCGGCCAGCAGCAAAAACACCAGAGCCAGTGCAATACGGCCGCGATAAGGCTGCAGGAAGGGCAGTAACTGCCGCAGCGGGCCCATGCTGCGCGGGCCGGCTTGTGCCGGCAGGCTCGTCATGCTGGTGGGAGCGTCAGCCATGCATCATCGTAGGGCCTGGTCCGTGGCGTGGGCAGCCACCAATCCGAGAGACATCGCGCAACTGGCTGGCGGGATGCTGCCTGGCGCAAGGCGCGAGCTCACGCCCACGGGTGTCGCAGGTGCTCAAACCTGCACCTGATCAAACGCCTTGTAGGTGCGGCTCATCCAGATTTTGACCCGCTGGCGCTCCATCAGCCCGAGACCGTTGCCGGAGGGGTCCGGCAGGTTCACCGATGCCCAGAAGCTGGTGTTGTGGGCGTCGATTTTCTGAATCGTCGAGTCCTGCAGATGGCGCAGGCCGATGACGCGCGCGCCCAGGTCCTCGGCACGGGCTCGCAGGCCCGAGGCTTCGAGGATATCGAAGCGGTCGCCGCGCACTTCGTTGAGCACCAGCACCAACTGCACGCGCCCGCCGAACTGGCCGAGCAGTGCCCGCAGCAGGTCCACCGAATCACGACCGGAGTCCATCACATGCCAATAGACGAGAGACATGCCCAGATCGTCACGCAGATCCAGCAGCCCGGAGTCCTCGATCCAGCGGACCAGGAACTGGTGGGTCTGGGCGGCAAGATCGACCAGGATGCGCCGGTCCGGTTGCTCCATCGCGGCATCGACAATGCGGTCCAGGCTCTCGTAGCGGTCGATGATGACCGGCGAGGCGTAGTCGGCATAAAAGCGCAATAACGCGCCGTGCGACTTGTCGGTGTCGAAACCGATGAAGGGCAAGTGGCGGTCAATCATGTACTGGGCGAGCAGGCGCGACACCAGCGATTTGCCGACGCCACCTTTTTCGCCGCCGATGAAATGCAGTCTGCTCATGTCGGCCTCTCGTTTCGATGGGTGTTGGAGCGGGATGCAGCGGGCCGCGGGTGCCTGCGGCAGATTGTGCAAGTCGGCGTTGCAGCCTGCCAGCCCGACACCTTGTTGCACTGCAAGGATGTGGTCTTAGCCTAGCACGCAAAGCACGATTCTGACTGTGGAGAATCCTCACCGCAAGCGCCATTTCCCCCGGGCTGCACACGCCGGCAAGCGCTGCGTATAGTGGCGTGATGACCGCACGCGACCCCATCCACCCGACCCCAGCCCCTGCGGCCCTGCACATCGAGGGGGCGCGGCAGAACAACCTGAAAAACCTCGATCTGCGCATCCCCCTGGGGCAGATCGTCGTCGTCACCGGTGTCTCGGGCTCGGGCAAGAGTTCACTGGTGTTCGACACGGTGTATGCCGAGGGCCAGCGGCGCTATGTCGAAACCTTCTCCCCTTACGCCCGCCAGTTCCTCGACCGCATGGATCGGCCGCAGGTCGATCGCATCGACGGCATCTTGCCGGCGATCGCCATCGACCAGACCAACCCGGTGCGCACCTCGCGCTCCACCGTGGGGACCATGACCGAACTGGCCGACCACCTCAAGCTCCTGTTCGCCCGCTCCAGCCGGCTGCATTGCCGCCAGTGCGGGACCGCGGTGCGCCGCGAAACCCCGGCCAGCATCGCTGCCGATGTGTTGCAACGCGCCTCGCAAACCGGTGATCCCCGGCTGGTGCTCACCTTCCCCGTCCCCATACCCGCTGGCTTGCCAGAGGACACCGTGCTGCAGGGGCTGGCGGCGCAGGGCTACACCCGTGTGCATCAGCACGGGGGGGACGTGCTGCAGGTGGTGCAGGACCGCTTCCGCGCGACCAGCGTCGAAACGGCACGGCTGATGGAAGGCGTGGAGGCCGCACTGCGCCTGGGACAAGGGCGCATGACGGTGTGGCCGGCGGCCGAGGTTGATCCGGCTGTCGCCGACGCCCTCCAGGAAGCGCCGGGCCGATCCCAAGCTGCCTTGACCCCCCCGGGGGGTGAAGTCCGCTCGGGGACTTCCGGGGGCACACGGCAGGAAGCGCCGGGCCGATCCCAAGCTGCCTTGACCCCCTCGGGGGGCGAAGTCCGCTCGGGGACTTCCGGGGGCACTCGGCAGCTTTGGCGGTACTCCTCCGACCTGCATTGCGCGCATTGCGACATCGCCTACCGCGAGGCCAGCCCTGGTCTGTTCAGCTTCAACTCGCCCGTGGGCGCCTGCGAAACCTGTCGCGGCTTCGGCCGCACGCTCGGGCTGGACTGGGGTCTGGTGATTCCGGACGGTCGCAAGAGCCTGAAACAGGGGGCCATCAAGCCCTGGCAGACCACCAGCTTCAAGGACGCGCAAAAAGACCTGGAGCGCCATGCCCCAGGCGCTGGCGTGCGGCTGGACGTTCCCTGGGCCGAACTCACTGCCGGCGAGCGCCACTGGGTGCTGGAAGGCGATCCCGACTGGAGAGGCAGTTGGACCAAACAGTATTTCGGCGTGCGGCGGTTTTTCGAATGGCTGGAAACCCGCACCTACAAGATGCATGTGCGCGTGCTGCTGTCCAAATACCGCAGCAGCAGCCCATGCCCCGCCTGCGGCGGCGCGCGCCTCAAGCTCGACGGCCTGCTCTGGCGTGTGGGCGGCAGGGAGGAGGCCGATGCCGCCCTGGCTGACCGGCCCCGTTTTCGGCCACAGGGTGTGCACTGGACCGACGCTGTCGCGATGCAACTCCCCGGCCTGTGCCTGCACGACGTGATGCAGTTGCCGGTGGCGCGCGCCCATGCCTTTTTCGCCGCGATGGAGCACGACCCCGGAGCCGACGCCGCGACGCGACTGCTGCTGGATGAAATTCGCGCCCGGCTGCGTTACCTGCTGGACGTCGGGCTGGGCTATCTCACGCTCGACCGGCAGTCGCGCACGCTCTCGGGCGGCGAGGTGCAGCGCATCAACCTCACCACCGCCCTGGGCACCTCGCTGACGCAAACCCTGTTCGTGCTCGACGAGCCCTCCATCGGCCTGCACCCGCGCGATCTGCATCGGCTCAACGCCGTGATGCAGGACCTGAAGCTGGCCGGCAATTCCCTGCTGGTGGTCGAACATGATCCGCAGGTGATGCTTGCCGCCGATCACCTGCTGGAACTCGGTCCCGGCGCGGGCGAGCACGGCGGCCAAGTCGTGTTCCAGGGCGATCTCGCCGGCTTGCGCCTCGCCGCCACGCTGACGGGCGCCTATCTGCGTGGCGAACGGCGGGTCCAGCCCGACCGTGCGCCGCGCCGCATCGCGGTGGACCCCGCTGGCCGGCTCATCGCACCGCGCCTCATCCTGGAAGGCGCACGGGAGCACAACCTGCGCAGCATCACCGCGGAATTCCCGCTGCGGGCGCTGGTCAGCGTCACCGGGGTGTCGGGTTGTGGCAAGTCCACGCTGATGGGTGACGTGCTTTTTCCCGCCCTGGCCCGCGCATTGGGCAAGACCGCTCCCGAACCCGGCGCACACGACCGCCTCCTCGGTGCCGAGCAGGTGGCCGACGTGGTGCTGGTCGACCAGTCCTCCATGGGCAAGACGGCCCGCTCCAACCCGGTGAGTTTCGTCGGCGCCTTCGACGCCTTGCGCAAGCGCTTTGCCGCGCTGCCCGAGGCGCAGAGGCGTGGCTACAGCGCCGGCACCTTCAGCTTCAACAGCGGCGACGGCCGCTGCCCCGCGTGCGGCGGATCGGGCTTCGAGCATGTGGAAATGCAGTTTCTCTCCGATGTTTACTTGCGCTGCGCCGACTGCGACGGCAGTCGCTTTCGCGCCGAAGTGCTGGAGGTCAAACTTGCCCTGCCGGATGGCCGCAGCCTGAGCGTGGCCGACGTGCTCGAACTCACCGTGGCCGAGGCCCTGGCCGCCTTCGCCAAGGAGCGCGACCTGATGCCAGGTCTGAAGGCGCTGCAGTCGGTGGGCCTGGATTACCTGCGTCTGGGGCAACCCACACCCACGCTCTCGGGCGGCGAGGCGCAGCGCCTCAAGCTCGCCGCATTCCTCGCCGAGGCACGCAAAACGGCCGGGCGAGGCGTGCGCAAGGGCAGCCTGTTCCTGCTCGACGAGCCCACCACCGGGCTGCATTTCGACGACATCGCCAAGCTGTTGCGTGCCCTGCATGAACTGGTGGACACTGGCCACACCGTGGTGCTGATCGAGCACAACCTGGACGTGATCGCCGCGAGCGACTGGGTGATCGACCTCGGCCCCGAAGGAGGCGACGCAGGAGGGCGGATCGTCGCCGCCGGCCCGCCGGAAGCGGTGCAAGCCTGCGCCGCGTCGCACACCGGGCAGGCTCTGGAGCACTATCGCTGGCAGGTCGGCCCGGCACCCCAGGCCTCGTCATCGGTGGCCAGTGTGTCAACCCAGGAGGCAAGGGCAACGTCCGCACCCGCCACGGGAGGTCGGGAGGAGCAGACATCGGCTTCGCACGGCACCGTGCACGCTCTGCCCACGGGTGCGGGGTGGCGGGAGGGCGGTGCGGCCAACTCCCCGCAACATCTGCAAGCCGCCGAAGCGCCCGGCGCCTACCTGGCGCAGGCGGTGCGGCGCGGGCGCGAGGGCTTCATCGCCATTCGCCATGCGCGCGAGCACAACCTGCAAAACATCGACGTTGACCTGCCGCGCGGCAGCATGACGGTCATCACCGGCGTCTCCGGTTCGGGCAAGAGTTCGCTGGCGTTCGACGTGTTGTTCAGCGAGGGCCAGCGCCGCTACCTGGAGTCGATCAACGCCTATGCACGGCAGTTCGTGCAGCCGCCGCCGCGGCCGGATGTGGATGCCATCTACGGCATTCCGCCCACCGTCGCCATTGCCCAGCGCACCAGCCGTGGCGGGCGCAAGAGCACGGTGGGCACGTTGACCGAAACCCATCCATTCCTGCGCCTGATCTACACCAAACTCGGCACGCAATACTGCCCCGACTGCCGGGTGCCGATCGCGCCCCAGAGCGAGGAGGCCATCGTCGCGCAGCTGCTGCGCGAACTGCGCGGCCAAACCGTGGGCGTCATGACGCCACTGGTGGTGCAGCGCAAGGGCGTCTACACCGAACTTGCGCAATGGGCGGCCAGGCGCGGCCACAGCCATTTGTGGGTGGACGGCGCCTTCCTGCCGACCGATCCCTGGCCGCGGCCCGACCGCTTTCGCGAACACGACATCGCGCTGCCGCTGGGCGAGTTGACCCTGCTGCCGGAACACGAGGCCGGCCTGCGCGCTCTGGTGCGCGAGGCGGTGCAGCTCGGCAAGGGCGTGGTGCAGGTGGTGTGGCCGCTCGACAAGCTGCGTTCCGCGATGGCTGCGGGAGACGTGATCGGCGCCCATGCCGGGCTGGACCTGCGCCAGTTCAGCACCCGCCGCGCCTGCCCCTCATGCGCCCGCAGCTTCCCCGAACTGGACCCGCGCCAGTTTTCCTACAACTCCTCCGCGGGCTGGTGCCAGGGCTGTTTCGGCACGGGCGCGCGGCTGCCGCATTTCGACGCCGAACAGACCGGCGAGGAGGGCGTCTGGCGTGACGATGGCGACGCGCAACCCTGCCCGCAATGCCAGGGGGCACGGCTGAACCCGGTGTCGCTGGCGGTGCGCTTTCGCGGCCAGTCCATCGCCCAGATCTCGGCACTGGCGGTGGACGCAGCGCATGCCTGGTTCGACACGCTCACCCTCGACGCGCGCGAGCAGGCCGTGGGCCGTGACATGCTGAGCGAAATCCGCACCCGACTGCAATTCCTGCAACGTGTCGGACTCGGCTATCTCGGTCTCGACCGCGCCGCCCCCACGCTCTCCGGTGGCGAAGCGCAGCGCATTCGCCTGGCGGCGCAGCTCGGCAGCAATCTGCGAGGCGTGGCCTACGTGCTCGACGAGCCCACCATCGGCCTGCATCCGCGCGACAACCGTCGCCTGCTCGACGCGCTGGACGACCTGCGCGCACGCGGCAATACCCTGGTGGTGGTGGAGCACGACGAAGACACCATCCGCCGCGCCGACATCCTGCTCGACATCGGCCCAGGCGCCGGCAACCTGGGCGGTCAGGTGGTGGCTCAGGGTACGCTGGCGGAGCTGATGCGCCATCCGGATTCGCTCACCGCACGCTACCTGCGCGAACCGTTGCGCCACCCGCTGGTGCCGCGTCCCGCGACCCACGCCGACACGCCGGCACTGGACATTCGCGGTGCGCAACTGCACAACCTGCGCGGTATCGACGTCCGCTTTCCGCTGGCGCGGCTCAGTGTCGTCACCGGAGTTTCAGGCTCGGGCAAATCGAGCCTGGCGCGCGGCGTGTTGTACGCCAGCGCCCAGTCGCTGCTGGCCGGCGAGGGGGTTCCGGTGGGGTGCAAGGCACTCCTCGGGATGAACACCATCGAGCGCGTGCTGGAAGTGGATCAAACGCCCATCGGCAAAACCCCGCGCTCCTGCCCGGCCACCTATGTCGGCATCTGGGACGACATCCGCAAGCTGTTCGCCGACACGCTGGAGGCGCGCATGCGCGGCTTCAAGGCCGGACGCTTTTCCTTCAACGCCGGCCCGGGCCGCTGCCCGACCTGCGAGGGCCAGGGGGCCATTCGCGTGGAGATGAACTTCCTGCCGGACGTCATTCAGCCCTGCGAGGACTGCAACGGCCTGCGTTTCAACGCCGAGACCTTGAGCGTGAAGCTGCGCGGCCAGTCGGCCGGTGAGGTGCTGCAACTGAGCGTGGATGCGGCGCTGGAGTTTTTCGCCGCGCACCCACGCATCACCCGCGCCTTGCAGTTGCTGCAGGATGTCGGCCTCGGTTACCTGCGCCTGGGCCAGCCGAGTCCGCAGCTCTCGGGTGGCGAGGCGCAGCGCCTGAAGCTCGTGACCGAACTCGCCACCGCGGCCTTGCGCCCGACACTCTACGTTCTGGACGAACCCACGGTGGGCCTGCACATGGCCGATGTCGACAAGCTGATCCGCGTGCTGCTGCGCCTGGCCGATGCCGGACATACCGTGGTGGTGGTCGAGCACAACCTGGACGTGATGGCATCGAGCGACTGGATCATCGACCTCGGCCCCGAAGGCGGTGCGGGTGGTGGCGCATTGGTGCATGCCGGACCTCCGCGCGACTATGTCGACGCCGTCGCCAACGCGGCAGAAGGCCACACGGCGAACGCGCTGGGCAGCTTCATGCGCGAACGCGCGCACCCAGCGCCTGCCGCGCTCAACCCGGAGCAGACTCAGTCCGCCGGGGCGTAGAGCCGCACGGCATTGCCGCCCTGGGCCTTCGCCAGGTACATGGCCTGGTCCGCCTGACGTCGCAAGGTGTCGGCGGTCTGGCTGTGATTGGGGAACAGGGCCAAACCGATGGAGGCGTAGGCCATTTCGGTCAACCCGGTGAAGTCGAACGCGGCTTGCAGTCGTGCCAGCAGAGCCCGTGCACGGTGTGCTGCAGCCTCGGGCTGAATGCCTGTGAGCAGAACCGCGAACTCGTCTCCTCCCATGCGCCCGGCAATGTCACCCGGTGTGAGAAACGTCAGCAGCTCCCGCCCCACGGTCTGCAGCAGGCGGTCGCCCTGGGCATGGCCGTGACGGTCGTTCACTTGCTTGAAGCGGTCGAGATCGATGAACAGCAGCGCGGCGGTCTGTTCGCGCTCGGCCAGTCCGGCGATGCGTGCGGGCAGTTGCTCGAGGAACATGCGCCGGTTGTACAGGCCGGTGAGCCCGTCGCGCTCGGCCAGTTCGCGCATGCGGCGCTCGGCGGCGCGGCGGGCGCGGATGTCGCGCACCAGGGTCATGCGCAGCATCTCGCCGTCGAATTCGACATTGCTGCTGACGAGTTCCGCCGGGATGTCGTAACCATCGCGGTGCAGCAGCGTGACTTCGTAAGGGCTGTTGACCACGTTGCGACGGAATTTGCCGATCACGATGTCCCGGTAATCGGGGCTGACGAAGTCCATGACGCGCCGGCCGATGATGTCTTGACCCACATAGCCCAGCAGCCGTGCCAGGGCCGGATTCATGTCCACGATCACACCGTCGCGCTGGAACACGATCCCCTCCGTGCTGGCGTCCATGAAACGGTGCAGGCGTGCGGCCGCTTCGTGCGCCATGCGCGCCATGGCGCGAAAGCGTGTGACCTCGTGCATCACCAGGCACAACTCCAGCACGGCGCCACCAGGGGCGTAGGGCAGCAAGATGACATCGAAATCACGCACACGGCCAGCAGCGTCACGGATGCGCAGCTCGAACAACTGTTCCTGCCGATCCTCCCGTGTGCCGTGCATGAACGGCTCAATCAGGGCGAGGCATTGCGGCTCGAAAACCTGCGACAAATGCCGGCCCACCAAGGCAGCCTTCGGCACGCCGATCAAGTCAGCGAAAGCCGCGTTGGCGTCGATGCAGGCATGGGTCTCGGCACTGAAGCAGGTCAGCAAGGTCGAGCCCGCTTCGGCCAGGTAGCCGGCGCGTGCGCGGCTCGCGGCACTGCAGGGCTGCCTGCCTGGGCCTGAAGTTTCCCGAGGGTCTGTCATGCGGCTCGCTCCCAAAGGGTCGGAGATGGGTGATCTCCGGAACCTGTGCCCCTATTCTCGAAGCCGTGACGCGCGTTTGAGTTCCCGAGCAGGTCACTGCGTCGACGTCATCGTGACAAATTGCACGAATCGTGGATTGGTCTCCATGCCTGGCCCGGCTTGGTGAGCACGTGCAGGACCGGGACTGGTGCCGACGGAGCCGCGTCGCCGTGGCAGATGCCGGATTCGACTTGCGCTTCAGGATCGAAGCAGGGACCGCAGCGCCTGATCGGTGGCGTCGGCGGCGCAACAGTCCACCACCTGTCTGTGGGGCATGCCACGCAGCCAGGTGAGCTGGCGCTTGGCCAGTTGCCGGGTGGCGGCGATGGCTTGCGCAGCGAAGGTGCTGGCGTCGATCTCGCCGTTCAGATGCGCCCAGGCCTGGCGGTAGCCGACGGCGCGCATGGACGGGAGCGCGGCATGCAGGTCGCCGCGAGCGCGCAGGTGGCGCACCTCGTCGAGAAAACCGGCGTCCAGCATGGCGTCGAAGCGACGGGCGATGCGGGCATGCAATTGCGCGCGACTGGATGGCTCCAGCGCCAGCACCCGCAGCGGCACATCCGGCGCGCCGGGCGGCTCGGCGAAATGGGCTGACATGGGCTTGCCACTGAGCTTCCAGACCTCAAGTGCACGCTGGATGCGCTGGGCGTCGCCCGGTTCGAGACGGGCGGCGGTGGTGGGGTCGACCCGCGCCAGTTCGGCATGCATGGCGGGCCAGCCGCGCGCGCGCGCCTCGCACGCGATCGCCGCGCGCACGCTGGCGTCGGCCTCGGGCAGCGTGTTGAGGCCCCGTTGCAACGCATGCAGGTACAGCAAGGTGCCGCCGACCAGCAGCGGCTCGCGCCCACGCTGGCGGATGGCGTCGATCAGGGCCGCAGCCTCGGTTGCAAAGGCCGCGGCGCTGTAGCTCGCGCTCGGTTCGCGGATGTCCAGCAGGTGATGGGGCACCTGCGCGCGTTCGGCTGCCGTGGGCTTGGCGGTGCCGATATCCATGCCCCGAAACACCAGCGCCGAATCCATGCTGATGATCTCGATCGGCCGCAGTGCCGCCAAGGCCAGCGCGACGCCGGTCTTGCCCGACGCGGTGGGCCCGGTGATGGCCCAGACCGGGGCATGCTGGCGCCTGGACGCCGTGGCAGGCAACAAGGTTGGGACCGCGGTGTCCATGCCAGCCTGAGCCGCTCAGCGCCCGCGCAGGAACAAGGCGTCGAGTTCGTCCAGGCTGACCTGACGCCAGGTCGGACGGCCATGGTTGCACTGGTCGGAGCGCTCGGTGGCCTCCATATCGCGCAACAGCGCGTTCATTTCGCCCAGGGTGAGTTGCCGGTTGGCGCGCACCGCGCCGTGGCAGGCGATGGTGGAGAGCAGGGTGTTGCGGCGTTGCTCCAGCGTCTGGCTGGTGCCGAATTCCGCCAAATCGGCCAGCACCGCTCGCGCCAGACGCACCGGATCGGCCGGTCCCGGCAGCCCTGGCAGACTGCGCACCGCGAGACTGGCGGGTCCGCTCGCGGCGACGTCGAAGCCGAGGGCCTGGAGAGTTTCGGCGTGGTCCTGCACCGCGCCCAATTCCTGCGGGCTGGCGGCGAAACCGGCAGGAATCAGCAAGGGCTGTGTGGGGAGGTTGCGCTGATCCCAAGCGGTCTTGAGCCGTTCGTAAACCACGCGTTCGTGCGCCGCGTGCATGTCGACGATCACCAGCCCCTGGTTGTTTTGCGCCAAGATATAGATGCCGTGCAACTGGGCAATGGCCTGGCCGAGAGGCTGGCTCGGCGCCACGGTGGTCGCTTGACGATCCAACTGCTCGCTCGGCCAGGCATTGGGGGAGGCGCTCTCCGCCAGATGCCCTGCATGGCTCGGCTCCAGTGGTGCGTACGCCTGCAGCCTGGAGGCCAGGGGCAGGGCGCTTTGGCGCAGCATGCCGGGCGTAGCGAACGGCAGGTTCGGCCGTGAACCGCGGTACGCCGTCGCAGACGCGCCCTCGGCTGCGGGCCCGCCGGAGTTCACCTCCGTCCGCCCGGACAGAGCCGGCGCCAGCGCCTGCTGCACGGCATGGAACACCGCCTGATGAACGGCCTGGGATTCGCGAAAACGCACCTCGCTCTTGGCCGGGTGCACGTTCACGTCCACGCGCTCGGGCGGCAACTCGATCAGCAAGACGTATTGCGGCTGCAGCGCGCCGTGCAGCACGTCGGCATAGGCGGCACGCACGCCATGGGCCAAGACCCGGTCGCGGACCCAGCGGCGGTTGACGAAAAGCTGCTGCACTTCGGCCCGCGCACGCGCCGCGGTGGGCCGGCAAACGAGGCCACGCACCGCCAGCGGACCCATCTGCGCCTGCACCGGCAGGGCATGTTCGGCGAAGCTCCTGCCCAGCACATCAGCCAGGCGCTGCAAGCCGGCCGCGCTGTCGTCGGCGCTGTATTGCAGGCTGGCGCGGCCGTCCTGCCAGAGGCTGAAGGCGACATGGGGATGCGCCATCGCCGCGCGCTTGAACACCTCCACGCACCAACCCGTTTCGGTCGGTGGCGACCTGAGAAAGCGTCGGCGTGCGGGAAGGTCGTGGAACAGGCGCCTGACCGTGACCACCGTGCCCTGGGCTGCAGCCGCCGGCGTCAGGGTGCCGATGCGTCCGGCCGCAGCGCCGATGCTTGCGCCGGGCTGGCCAGCCCGGCGGCTGACGATGTCCACCTCGGCCACGGCGGCCATGGCAGCCAGGGCCTCACCGCGAAACCCGAGGCTCTGGGCTTGCTCCAGATCGTCCAGTGTGGCGATTTTGCTGGTGGCATGCCGCGTCAGCGCCAGGGCGAGTTCATCGGCCGCAATGCCGCCGCCGTCGTCCTCCACGCTCAGCAGATCGAGCCCGCCTTGCGCCAGTCGCACGACGATGCGGCTGCTGCCTGCGTCCAGCGCGTTGTCCAGCAGTTCGCGCAGCGCCGAGGCCGGTCGCTCGACCACTTCGCCCGCTGCAATCTGGGAAATCAGGGTCTCGGGCAAAGGGCGGATGGAGGCCCATTTCCGCGCGTCGCGCGCGACCGAACCTGCATGCAACTGGGGGGATTCGGCCGGGGCAACCATCATCGAGTCAGTATACTCAGCCGGCTTTTTTCGAGACGCCGCCGCAGCTTCAGCGGCCCTGTTTCGGATCGGTCAGGGTCCGCATCACGCGGCATTCAAGCAGTTCACTTTCGGCCCGCACTCCATGGACCCTTCCAGCATCGTCAACATCATCCTGCACTTCGACGTGCAACTCGCCCAGTTCATCCAGGCCTACGGACCCTGGGTGTACGGCGTCCTGTTTGCCATCGTGTTCGTCGAGACCGGGCTGGTGGTCATGCCGTTTTTGCCGGGCGATTCCCTGCTGTTCATTGTCGGCGCGTTTTCGGCGGCGGG
This sequence comes from Pseudomonadota bacterium, assembly GCA_021846025.1. Taxonomy (GTDB): domain Bacteria; phylum Pseudomonadota; class Gammaproteobacteria; order Burkholderiales; family Burkholderiaceae_C; genus Thiomonas_A. The sequence continues at coordinate 29,343 of JAJZDV010000008.1, read as the reverse complement.
AACGCTCAACGGCCCGCTGGCGTTCGCACTGCTGTGGGCGGCAGCGGTGCTCGGCAACGTATCCAACTACTTCATCGGCCGTGCCATCGGCCATCGCGTGTTCACCTGGAAAGACAGCCGCTGGTTCAACCGCAAGGCCTTTGACCGTGCCCATGCGTTTTACGAGCGCTACGGCGGCATCACCATCGTCGTGACCCGCTTCATCCCGTTTTTGCGTACTTTTGCTCCTTTCGTCGCCGGCGTGGCCGAGATGTCCTACGCCAGATTCCTGTTTTACAACATCGCCGGCGGTGGCCTGTGGGTGGGCTCGCTCATGGCGGCTGGCCATCTGTTCGGCAATATTCCGTGGATCAAGCACAACCTGGGTCTGCTCACGCTGGGCATCATCGTGTTGTCGCTGCTGCCGGTGGGATTCGGCTGGTGGAAAACGCGGCGGGCCAGCGTCGCCTGAGTCCGCCGTTCCGGATCCTATGCCGCGATGGCTGCTTGCCCCCGTGTGCGCCAGCCATGCGCCAGCAGCAGGAGTGCCGCGGCGGCGAACCCGAGTTCGTCCGTCAACGGTACAGCCGACACCAGCAGCGCTGCCGCGGCAAACGCCGCCAGCCGCTCCGGCAAGGTGAGGGTGGCTCGCAGATAACCCACCGCCACGCCACCCCACAGCACGATGGCCAGAATGGCCTTGCTCAGCACGTAGAGCACGCCGATCCAGGTCCAGGAGCCCTGGAGCATGAGTTGCGGGTCGTACACCGCCATGTAGGGCACGACGAAACCCGCCAGTGCGATCTGTGTCGCCTTGAAACCGATGCGCATCGGCGAGGCTTTGGCGATGGACGCGGCAGCAAACGCAGCGAGGGCCACGGGCGGTGTCAGATCGGCCATGATGCCGAAATAAAACACGAACATGTGGCTGACGATCAGCGGCACGCCGAGCTTGAGCAAAGCCGGCGCTGCGATGGAACTGGTGATGATGTAATTGGGAATGGTGGGAATGCCCATGCCCAGCACCAGGCACACCAGCATGGTCAGCACCAGCGAGGCCAGCAGGCTGTGCGAGCCGATCGCCACGATGAAGCCGGCGAAGCTGGTGGCTGCGCCCGTGAGGGTGAGCACGCCGATGATGATGCCGACGATGGCGCAGGCAACGCCCACCGGCAAGGCTTGGCGGGCGCCGTCGATCAGGCTGTTGCGCAAGGTGCGCAGGGTGTTGCGGCCGCCTTTCACCATCAGGTTGATGGCCACCAGCAGGGTGATCACGCTCAGCACCGGGACGATGCCGAACTTGAGGAAGGCCGCCGCTCCAAGTCCGCAGCCGAACCAGAACACCACGCGGAATGCCGTGTGCGAAATACGCGCCGCAATGGCCGCGCCCAGCAGCAAGATGGCGGTGAGCGACAGGCCCATCATGCCGGCGAACATGGGTGTGAAACCGTGAAACAGCATCCAGACCAGTGCTGCCAGCGGCAGCGCGAGATGCCAGTTTTGCTTCAGCGCCGTCCACGGGTTGGGGCATTCGTCGGCTGACAGGCCCATGAGTTTTTTCCGCCCGGCCTCCAGATGCACCATCCAGAACGCGGTGAAGTAGTAGAGCATCGCGGGAATGACCGCAGCCTTGACGATATCGGCATAGGGGACGTTCAGCGTCTCGGCCATGATGAAGGCCACCGCGCCCATGACCGGAGGCATGATCTGACCGCCCATGCTGGCGGTGGCCTCCACCGCCCCGGCGAACACCGGGGTGTAGCCAAAGCGCGTCATCAGCGGAATGGTGAACTGGCCGACGGTGAGCACGTTGGCCACTCCCGAGCCGGAGATGGTGCCCATCAGCCCGGATGAAATCACGGCCACCTTGGCCGGGCCGCCGCGCGCACGTCCCACCAGGCCCAGTGCCAGGGCGTTGAAGAGGCGGATCATGCCGGCATGCTCGAGGAACGCGCCGAACAAGATGAACAGGAAGATGTAGGTCGCAGAGACCAGGGTCGGAATGCCGTAGATGCCCTCGGTTCCGAGGTAGAGCTGGCCGATGATCTGATCGAGCCCATAGCCGCGATGGCTGATCGCATCCGGCAGGTACTGACCGAACAAGCCGTAGAGCAAAAACAGGCCGCAGACCAGCGGCAACGCCAGGCCCAGGCAGCGCCGCGCCGCCTCGAACAGCAGTGCCACGGTGGCGGTGCCGACCAGCAGGTCCAGCGTGCTGGGGTCGCCCGAGCGCTGAATGAGCTCGGCCTCGAAGGCCCAGTGGTACAGGCCGAGGGCGAAGGCGAGTGCACCGAGCGCCCAGTCGAGCACGGGAATTCGCTGCATCCATCCCTGGTGCTTCCAGGCCGGTACGACCCAGAACATCATCAGCAGCAAAAAGCCCACGTGCAACGACCGCATGACCAGGCTGGAGAGCGGCGAGAACGCCGCCACCACGAGCTGGTACGACGAGAAGGCGAGGGCGGCGGTCATCACCACACGCTGCGCCAGCCCCTGCAGCTTGCGCTGGTGTCCGGTGTCGGAAGACTCGGGTGCGGCCTGGCGGTCGTGCGCGGGATGGGGGTGGGCATCAGCCTGGGGAAGGTTCATCACGCGCGCGCCTGACTTACTTCAACACGCCCACTTCGCGGTAATACTTCTCCGCTCCGGGATGCAACGGCACCGGTGAACCCTTGGCGGCCATTTGCAGGTTGATGGCCTTGGCAGCTGCGTGGGCCGCAACCAGCTCGGGCAGATGGGTGAACATGGCCTTGGTCATTTGATAGACCATCTCGTCGCTCAGGCCCTCGCGCGTGACCAGGAAGTTGCGGATGGCGGCGGTGGGCACCTCGGCGGCCTGGCCCTCGTAAGTGTTGGCCGGAATCACGCCCGGTTGGTAGGCAGAATCCCCCACCTTGGCCACGACCTCGGCCGGGATGGGGACGACGACGATCTTTTGCGACGTGGCCAGATCGCGCAGCGACGACACCCCCAAACCGGCCGATTGCAAGGTGGCGTCGAGCTGGCGGTTTTTCATCAATTCGACCGACTCGCCGAAGGGCAGGTATTCCACCTTGGCGAAATCGGCATAGCTCAGGCCGGCCGCCTTGAGAATGGCTCGGGCGTTGAGCTCGGTGCCGCTTTTCGGCGCCCCCACGGCAATGCGCTTGCCTTTGAGGTCCGCCAGGGTCTTGATGCCCGAATCCGCGCTGGCCACGATCTGCACGTAGTTGGGGTAGACGGCGGCCATGGTGCGCAATTTTTTCAATGGCGTCTTGAACCCGGCTTCGGCGTCGCCCTTCCAGGCGTCCGACAGCGAGTCGCCAAGCGAAAACCCAACTTCGGCGCGACCGGCTTCGATCAGATTCAGGTTTTCGACGGAACCTTTGGTCGCTTGAACCGTGGTCTTGGCGCTCGGGATGGCCTTGGCGTCGATCTGCGACAGCGCCACGCCCAGCGGGTAATACACACCGCTGGTGCCGCCGGTGGCGATGGTGATGAACTCGGCCGCGTGAACCGGAATGGCCGATGCGGCAGACAGCGCCAAGCCGGCGATGAACGATGCCGCGGCGCGCGCCAAAGAGGGGGTTTTGAGCATGTCGAGTCTCCGTTGCTTTCATAAATTACAAACGGAAACGATGCTACGAGAACCCCTTGCTCGCGCATCCGGGAAAACGACGAGAGCGTGCCAGTGACTGTCGCCCCCGGACTCGAAGGGGGACGAAGGCTGTCAAACCAGGGTGCGGCGCCTCGCCAGTGGCGGGTTGGTGGCGAGGTATTCGCGAATGCCTTCGAAAATGGAGCGGGCCACTTGCTTGCGGTATGCCGGCGTTTGCAGGCGCGCCTCCTCTTCGGGGTTGCTGATGAAGGCGGTTTCCACCAGCATCGACGGCACGGTTGGCGACTTGAGCACGACGAAGCTGGCTTGCTGCACCTGACGTGAATGCAGGTGCACGAGGCTGCCCATCTTCTTCAAGGTCGGGCCGGCCATCTTCATGCTGGCATTGATTTGCGCCGTGGTCGACATGTCGAGCAGCACCTTGGCCACCTGGTAGTCGCGCGAGTTGATGTCGATGCCGCCGATGGCATCGGAGGCGTTCTCGCGCTGCGCCATCATGCGCGCCTCGACGCTCGATGCGCCACCGTCCGACAGGCAATAGACCGAGGCACCGCGCGCCTCCGGGGTGAACCAGCCATCGGCATGGATGGAGGTGAACAGGTCGGCGTTGGCGCGCTGCGCTTTCTCCACCCGCATCCACAGCGGCACGAAAAAATCGCTGTCGCGGGTCATCATCACCCGCATATTGGGTGTGTTCATGGCCAGGTCGCGCAAGTGCCTGCCGATGAGCAGCACCACGTCCTTTTCATGCACACCGGACGGCCCGGTGGCGCCAGGATCCTCGCCGCCATGGCCGGGATCGATCGCCAGCAGCACACTGCGCTCGGGGCGCCGGTCGCGCCGCATCGGCTGCTCGGAGGTTCGGGTTCGTGCACGGTTGTCGGCGACCAGGGCATCCGGTTGGCGCGCGGCCGATTCGTGGCGCCTGCCGGAGCCGCTGCGCGCCAGGGTTTCAGGCTGGCGTGAAGGGCTGGTGCCGTCGAGTTCGGCGCGATGCTGGCTGATCCAGTCGCCCAGACTGTCCGGCTTGGCTTGCGCGACACGGGTGGATGGCGACGTCAACGCGGCGCCCGCCGCGTCTGCCGGCGCAGGGCTGCCATCCCGCGCAGCTTCGCGGTCCATGAAAGCCAGCAAGCGGTCGCCCTGAGCCGGGTAGAGGTCGAACACCATGCGGTTTTCGTAGGCGGCCACCGGCAGCAGATTGAAGACCTGAGGCTTCACGGCCTGTTTCAGGTCGAACACCAGGCGCACCACGTCGGGCGCGTACTGCGCCACCCGCACGTCCTTGATGAAAGGATCGTCGGGTTTGATCTTGCCGACCAGTTCCTTGAGCTGGGGGCTCAGTTCCAGACCGTTCACGTCCACCACCAAACGAGGCGGTTCGGGCACGAGAAAATGGGTTGCGGTCAGGGGCTGGTCCGATTCCAGCGTCACCCGGGTGTAGTCCGATGCAGGCCAGACACGTACCGAGAGGATGGTGGCCCCACGGGCCAGCATGGGTGTGGTGAGCAGCAGTGCGAGGGTGGAGGTCTGAAGCAGGAACTGGCGGCGATCGGCACTCATGGCGGGCACTCCCTGGCGTGGCGCACCAGGCCGTGTCCCGGTGCATGGTCAGGCGCCTGCTTGCGCAGACGCCAGATGTTGAAGCAAGGCAGCCCCTAATGCGCTGCCACTCTGCAAGACAATCGTCCGCCCTTCGGCGGCCGGCTGGAACGCAAGTTCCACATCGGCCCGGGGAAGCAAGGCCGGCGCGTGCTCGGGCCACTCGACCAGGCACAGACTTTGCCCGTCGAGAATTTCTCGCAAGCCGGCATCATCCCACTCGTCAGGCGATGAAAACCGATAGAGATCAATATGATAGGCGGACGTCTGCAGAGTTCCCTTTAATTTTAGGGATTTTCGGTCGATTGCATAGGGCTCAACCAACGCATAGCTGGGACTTTTGATCCGGCCTGTGACCTTCAAACCACGCAACACGGCACGGACCAGGGTGGTTTTGCCAGCACCAAGATCGCCGCGCAGGGTGAACAGGGCACCGGGAAGGCTGTGTTGCAGCAGCGCGCGCGCCAGGGCGGCTCCCAGCGACACCGTGGCAGCCTCATCGGGGCAAGTCAGGCTCAACAACGATTGGGGCATGGGGGTGTATGGGGCTGGCGAGCGATCGAGGCGTGAGCGCGCAGGCACTGCTCGGGGATTTAGCATGACGCCATGGACGACCGCAAGGACCAGGTGGGCATGAATTCAGCGCCCGATGAAACGGCGTTGGCAGCCTTGGTCGCGGACATCCGGACCGAGGCGAAGCGACTCGGATTCTCGCAAATCGCCATCAGCGACGTGCACCTCGGCGCCGCCGAAGCCGGGTTGCAGCGTTGGCTGGACGCCGGCTTCCAGGGCGAAATGGGCTACATGGCGCGCCACGGCAGCAAGCGCGCGCGCCCCGCCGAACTGGTGCCCGGCACGCTGCGCGTCATCACGGTGCGCATGGACTACCTGCCCGCCCATGCATCTTCTTCGTTGGCGACCGAGCCGCCCACCACGGCGCCCCTTGAAGCAGCCACCGCCGCTGTCGACTGGCGCGAGGCCGAGTGGGCGCGTCTTGCCGATCCGCAAGCCGCCGTGGTTTCGGTCTACGCCCGAGGCCGCGACTATCACAAGGTGTTGCGCTCCCGGCTGCAGAAATTGGCCGACTGCATCGCGTCCCGCACCGATCCCGGTGTGGTGCGCGTGTTCACCGACTCCGCTCCGGTGCTGGAAGTGGCGCTGGCGGCACGCGCGGGTCTTGGCTGGCGCGGCAAGCACACGCTGCTGCTCGACCGCGAGGCCGGGTCGATGTTCTTTCTGGGCGAATTGTTCATCGGCCTGCCGCTGCCGGTGGACGCACCGCAGCAGGAGCACTGCGGCAGTTGCAGCCGCTGCATCGACGTCTGCCCCACCCGCGCCATCGTCGCGCCCTACACATTGGATGCGCGGCGCTGCATTGCCTACCTCACCATCGAGTTGACCGGCTCCATTCCCGAGGATTTACGGCCCTTGATGGGCAACCGCGTCTACGGTTGCGACGACTGCCAGCTCGTTTGCCCCTGGAACAAGTACGCGCAGACCTCGTCGCTGCCGGATTTCGCGCCCCGCCATGCACTCGACAGCTCCGGCCTGCTGCAACTCTGGGCCTGGAGCGAAACGGATTTTTTGCAGCGCACCGAGGGCAGTGCCGTGCGCCGCATCGGCTTCGAACGGTTCCGCCGCAATCTGGCCGTCGCCCTGGGCAACGCGCGCCGCGGCCTGCCTGCCGCGCATGCATTGCAGCAAGCCATCGAAACCGCGTTGCATGTTGGCTTGGTCGATGCAACGCCGCTGGTGGCAGAGCACATTCGCTGGGCCCTGACTCGAGCTCCCGGAACGACCGGCAGCGATCTTTCAGACTCGCTGCATCAGGCTCAGGAACACGGGCAGTGACGCCGCGCCGAGCAGGGTGGACAGGCTGACCAGCCCTGCCACATACGGCCCGTCGCCCCCCATGCGCGCCGCCAGCACGTAGGCGCTGGACGCGGTGGGCATGGCGGCGAACATCACCACCACCGTAGCTTGCAGCGGTGTCAGATGCAACCACAGTGCCAGAGCCCAGGCAATGAGCGGAATGAAGGCATGGCGCACGGCCATCAACCACGCCGTGAGGCGTCCATCGCGGTGAATGCCGCGCCATTGCAAGCCAGCGCCCACCGTCATCAGCCCCATCGCAATGGACGCGTTGCCGATGCGATCGAGCACCGGCAGCACCAGCGCAGGCGGTTTGAGCCCCAGACTGTGCGCCACCAGTCCGGCGGCCGTGGCGACGATCAGAGGATTGCGCAGCAACTCGCGCAGCAAGCCCTGCTGCGCGTGCCTGGCCAGCGGCCACACCGCCGCGGCATTGCACAGTGGCACGCCGAAGGCGATGAGCACGGCCACGAGCGACACCGCCTGCGCCCCTCCCAGCCGATCGGCAACGGCCAGCGCGATGTAGGAGTTGAAGCGGAAGGCGCACTGCACGCCGCTTGCGGTGCGGCGCTTGTCGGCCCGCAGCCAGAACGCCGCGTAAGCCAGGGCAATGCCGCAGAGCAGCGCGCCGATGCCGGCCAGCAGGACCGACGACGCTCCAGCCAGGGTGTAGTGACCGCGGCTGCTGGTGGAGAACAGCAGCACCGGAAACAACACGTAATAGACAAGCCGCTCGATGCCGCTCCAGACATCGCGCTTGAGCGAAGTCCATTGCGACAAGGCAAAGCCCAGTGCGATGAGCGCGAAGTCCGGGAACAGCAACAGGGCGTTGTGCGACATGAGGCGCAGCATACCGAGCAAGCTTCATCCCCGTCTCCGAAGACTCGGTCCTGCAATGCTCGCGCTGATGGACCGGACCTGCAGCCAAGCGTCCGCCAGGCGACTAGCATCGAGCCATGCCAGCCTCAAACCACGTGCCGCAACGCGTCGCCCAGCCAGCACATCCCCGTTGGGACGCTGTGCTCGCGTTGCCTTTCGGCAAGCTCGGCCTGCGCTGCTCCGAGACCGAAGTGCTCGCCCTCGAATACCTGCCGGCGGCGACGCCACCGAGGGCCGCGCTGACCCCGCTGGCGTGCGAGGTGCAGGCGCAGTTGCAAGCCTACTGCCGCGATTCTGGCCATCGTTTCGACTTGCCACTGAGCCCAGCCGGCACCGCCTTCCAGCGTCGCGTCTGGGCCTTGCTGAGCGAGATTCCCTGCGGCACCACGCGCACCTATGGCCAGGCTGCGCGGCAACTCGAGACTGCAGCGCGCGCCGTGGGCCAGGCTTGTGGTGCCAATCCTTATGCGCCGGTGATTCCCTGCCACCGCATCGTCGCCGCTGCGGGCTTGGGAGGCTTTGCCCATTCGACCGATGCCGCTGGTGAGTTGTTGCGCATCAAACGCTGGCTGCTGCGGCACGAGGGGTTGCCAGCCAACGGTACGGAACAAGCCGTGCATGCGCTGGCTGCGGCAACCGGCGAGGTGGTGCAAAGCCAGCCTTGTGGAGCGGTTTATGACTGAAGCCGGAGCCGCGGCAGTCTCGAGCGCAGGCACCGCACGGTCGACGGGCCCGATGTCCAGCGCCGCCGCCGAAGCCACGACGGTCATGCGCCGCCGCGGCCGCCAGACTGCGCACCCGGACTGGCCGCAAGCGCCCGCCGCCTGTATCGACAGTATTCAGCGCTTTTGCGACGCCCTCTGGTTGGAACACGGCCTGTCCACCAACACCCTGGCGGCCTACCGCAGCGATCTGACCCTGTTCGCGCGCTGGCTGGCTCTTGCCGACAAACCGGGCTTGCACGCCGCCGCAGAGGCCGACGTCCTGGCCTATCTCGCCGCGCGTTTCGCCGGCAGCAAGGCCACGGCGTCCAACCGCCGCCTTGCGGCCTTGCGACGCTATTTTCACTGGACGCTGCGCGAGCGCTTGCGCGACGACGACCCCACGCTCAAGCTCGAGCGTGCGCGCGAACAGGCTCGGCGCCCCAAGGCCTTGAGCGAAGCTCAGGTCGAGGCCCTGTTGCTGGCGCCGGATGCGAACACGCCGCTTGGCCTGCGCGACCGCACCATGCTGGAGTTGCTCTACGCCAGTGGTCTGCGGGTGAGCGAACTGGTGGCGCTCAAGGCCGTGCACCTGAGCCTGGCCGATGCGGTGGTGCGCATCGTGGCCGGCAAGGGCGGCAAGGACCGGCTGGTGCCGTTCGGTGAGCAAGCTGCATTCTGGCTGGAACGTTATGCGCGCGAGGCTCGACCCGCCTTGCTGGGTCAGGGCAACAGCGATTTTCTGTTCATCACCCGACGCAGTGGCCTCGCCGGCAAGCGCGCTGCCAGCGGCATGACGCGGCAGATGTTCTGGACCCTGCTCAAGCGTCACGCGCTGCACGCCGGCATCGACGCACCGCTTTCGCCCCACACCTTGCGCCATGCCTTCGCCACCCATCTGCTCAACCACGGCGCCGACCTGCGCGTGGTGCAATTGCTGCTCGGCCATGCCGACATCTCCACCACGCAGATCTACACCCATGTCGCGCGTGAACGGCTCAAGCAACTGCACGCACACCATCATCCCCGCGGCTAGGACTTCATCCATGGCGCATAACGACTTCGGATCGGCCTTGATCCTGCTGTTGCTGATCCTCGATCCTTTCGGCAATCTGCCGTTTTTCATCGCCATCATGCGGCAGTTGCCGAAGCAGCGCCGGCTGCCCGTGGCGCTGCGCGAAATCGGTATCGCCTATGTGGTGCTGCTGGCCTTCATGTGGGGCGGGCAGGGCTTTCTGCGCATCATGGGCCTGAGCCAGCCGGCGCTGGAAGTGGCCGGCGGCGTGATTTTGCTGTTGGTCGCCATCAAGATGATCTTTTCCACCACGTCCGAAATCTTCGGCGGCAGCGACGGCAAGGAGCCGATGGTGTTCCCGCTGGCCGTACCCTTGCTGGCGGGGCCTTCAGCGCTGGCCACGGTGCTGCTGCTGACCTCGCGCCAACCCGGACAAATGTGGACCTGGGTGGCCGCGTTGAGCGCTGCCATCGCCATCACCGGTGGCTTGCTGCTGATGGCCGAAACCCTGCTGAAATGGGTGGGCGATTCGGTCATGCGTGCCGGCGAAAAGCTCATGGGCCTGATCCTTACCGCGATCGCTGTCAATATGTTGCTGGGCGGGCTGCGCACCTACTTCATGCATTGACCCTGAACCGCGAAACTCCGCGTCGCCGATACCCGGATGGGGCACAGCAGCCAAGGCCTGCAACGGTGCCGGCGCCTTGACTCGCGTTCACGCCACGCCCCGGCCGTGGGGATCAGCTGCAAGCTCAGGCTCGCTGCATCCAGCCGCGCAAGCGCGCCGCAAACTGGTTCAGCGCCAGCCCTGCCAGCACCAGCGCTCCGGCGACGAGCTTCCAGGGCTGCATGCCTTCGTGCAGCACCAGCGAACCCGACACCATGCCGGCCACGGGAACGAGCAAGGCAAACGGAGCAACCTGCGAGGCCGGGTACCGCCGCATCAACATCGACCAGATGCCGAAGCCGAACAGGGTGTTCGGGTAGGACTGGAACAACACCGTGATCCACGACATGGTGTTCATCGCCAGCAGCGCAGCCCACATCACCTGCGGCCCTTCCACCAGCGCGGAAATGACCAACAGCGGCGGCACCGCAACCAGACTGCCCCAAACCACCAGCGACATCGGGTTCACCACCTGCATGCGCTTGGTCAGCACATTCGCCGCCGCCCAGGAGCAGGCCGCCCCCACCACCAGCAGCAGGCCGATGAAGGTGGATGGCGTGTCCAGATGCCAGGCCACCACGCCCATGCCCAGCAACGCAATGCCGGCGCCAAACAACTGCGTGAAGCGCGCATGCTCGCCCAGCAGCCACCAGGCCAGCCCGATGGTGAAAAACGCTTGCAACTGAATCACCAGCGACGACAAACCCGCCGGCATGCCCAGCTTCATGCCGACGAACAACAAGCCGAACTGCACCGCAAACTGCGCCAACCCCCAACTGACCAACAACTGCCACGGCACGGTCGGGCGGGCAACGAAGAACACCAAGGGCAGCGCGGCGAAGGTGAAACGCAGGGTGGTGAAAAACAACGGCGGCATGCCCTGCAGTCCGATCTTGATCACCACGAAGTTGAAGCCCCAGATCGTGACCGTGAGCAGGGCGAGAAGGGTATGGCGCAGGCGCATGGGAGCGGATTGAAGAAGCGTGGCTCGTCATCGTAGTCCGAGGCAGCGCAACGACGCGATGAGTGGGCCACAGGCCTTGCGCAGGATCGACAACGCTTGCTGACCTGATCCGACATCAACTGGGCATGAGGCCGGGACCGATCGCCCGGCGGTCGCCGAGATCGATCGGCAGACGCTGACAGCGGCGCCAGCGGTTATCTGTCGACTTCAAGCCGGTCGAGTTCCTCAAGCGTGAAACCGGCTTCCAGACGCGCCTCGCGGTTGAACGGCGGTTTCATGCGCGGCGCACTGAACTGGGCGGCAAGTTCGTCATGCGCAGTGATCGGGTCTCGGTTCGCACGCTCGCAAGCCCAGCGGTACCAGCGGTTGCCGATCGCGACATGGCCGATCTCGTCGGCCAGGATGCGATCGAGAATCGCCGCGCCGCGCTGATCGCCAGCGGCAGCGATCTTGGCGCGGATGCCGGGGTTCACGTCCAGGCCGCGCGCCTCCAGGGTGCGGGGCACCAGGGCCATGCGGGCGAGGAGATCGGAGGCGGTTTTTTCCGCCATATCCCACAGGCCGTTGTGGGCCGGAAAGTCGCCGTAGTCGTGGCCGATGCTGTGCAGGTGCTCGCGCAGCAGGGTGAAATGTTCGGCTTCTTCGGCAGCCACGAGCAGCCAGTCGCGGTAGTAGTCTTGCGGCAGATGGGCGAAACGCCAGGCCGCATCCAGCGCGAGATTGATGGCATTGAACTCGATGTGGGTGATGGCGTGGAGCAGCGTGGCGCGGCCCGGCAGGTGGCTGGCGTTGCGCCGGGGCATTTGCTGCGCAGGCATCAACTCCGGACGGGCCGGTCGGCCGGGGAGGGCGCTGGCCGGCGGGGGCTGCAGGACCGCAGACGGGTCCAACGCCAAGCGCCCGGCATGCAAGGCATCACGCAAGGCGAGCACCCAGGAGACTTTGCGCGTCGGGTCAGGCTCCATCAGCGCAACAAGGGCGCCGCCGCGGCCGCAACCGGTGCTCGTGGCCTGGGCGTGCGTCGCGTTCACGGATGGTGCCGTGTTGCTCACTGGGTTTTCTTCAGCACCGTCATGGCTGAGGCAATGAGCCCGGCGGCCTGGCTCATGTCGTTGGGAACGATGAGGGTGGTGCTGGCTTTGGCGACGTTGGCGTAGGCCTCCAGACCTTGTTGTGCCACCTTGAGCTGCACAGCCTCGATGCCACCGGGTTTGCCGATCGCGGCTGCCACCACCTCGAGCGCATGCGCGGTGGCGGTGGCCACAGCTTCGATGGCGGCCGCTTCCCCCTGGGCGCGGTTGATGGCGGCCTGGCGTTCACCTTCGGAGCGTTCGATGAAGGCCTGGCGCTCGCCCTCGGCCTGATTGATCTGCTGCTGCCGCGCGCCTTCGGAGGTGGCGATGACGGCGCGCTTTTCCCGTTCGGCGGTGATCTGGCGCTGCATCGCATGGAGGATTTCGCCGGGTGGCGTCAGGTCCTTGATTTCGTACCGCAGCACTTTCACGCCCCAGTTCATGGCCGCGTCATCCAGGGCGGACACCACGCTGTGGTTGATGAAATCGCGTTCCTCGAAGGTCTTGTCGAGCTCGAGCTTGCCGATGACCGAGCGCAGCGTGGTCTGCGCGAGTTGCGAGATGGCCAGCACGTAGTTGGACGAGCCGTAGCTGGCACGCATGGGATCGGTCACCTGGAAATACAGAATGCCGTCGACCGTGAGCTGGGTGTTGTCACGGGTGATGCAGATCTGGCTGGCGATGTCCAGCGGCACCTCTTTCTGCATGTGTTTGTAGGCGACGCGGTCGATGAAGGGGACGATGAAGCTCAGACCCGGCGCCAGGGTACGGTCGTACTTGCCCAGGCGTTCCACCACCCAGGCATGCTGCTGTGGCACCACCTTCACGCCGCGCGAGACGATGATGACGGCGATGATCACCAGGATGATGGCCAGTTCCATGGCAGCTCTCCAGTTGTGAAAGACAGGGCGCAGGCCGTCGGCCGGCGACCGCTTGAGGTCGGGGTCGCAATCCGGCCGTCAGGCCGAATCCGCCCCCGATTGTGCATGCGTGGCGTCATGGCCCGTTGCCAGCGGCTCCAGAACCAGGGTGTTACCGTCCATCGCATGAATGCGGTACTGGCCCGGCAGTGCTTCGCCTCGGCCGCCAAAGCGCGCGCTCCAGTCGCTGCCACGGTAGCGCACGCGGGACTCGCCGTTGGCGTCCCAGGCGCTGACCTGCACGACGGAGCCGATGTCGAGGTTGATGTCGCGGTTAGCCTGCGGCGCCGTCTTGACGCTTTTGTTGCGCAGGGTGTAGAGCACAGCGATCAAGCCGGCCCCGACCACCGCTGCGGCAACCCATTGCCAGGCGGTGCCAAGGCCCAGATGCGCCGCCAGCGCCCCGGCCGTGGCGCCAACCGCCAGCATCAGCAGATAGAAACTGCCGCTGGCGAGTTCCAGCGCGACCAGCACGGCGGCGATGATCCACCATTGAACGGGGGTACTCATCATGATCGTGTCCCGAGGTTTTGACTTGTGTTCATGGGATTTTTCTACACTTCGCGCTTCACCTGGGGCGTAAGCCTATCTTTCATCGGAGTCCATCATGCGCTTTCGTTTCCCCATCGTCATCATCGACGAGGACTTCCGCTCCGAGAACAACTCGGGTCTGGGCATTCGCGCGCTGGCACAGGCCATCGAGGCCGAGGGTGTCGAAGTGCTGGGCGTGACCAGTTTTGGCGATCTCTCCAGCTTTGCTCAACAGCAGTCACGCGCCAGCGCCTTCATCCTGTCCATCGACGACGAGGAGTTCGCCTCTGCCGAGGTGAATGCCGAAGCCCCGGTGCTGCAGACGCTGCGCAAGTTCATCGAAGAAATTCGTTTTCGCAACGCCGAGATTCCCATCTACCTCTACGGTGAAACACGCACCTCGCGCCACATTCCGAATGACATCCTGCGCGAACTGCATGGCTTCATCCACATGTTCGAGGACACGCCGGAGTTCGTCGCGCGCCACATCATCCGCGAATCCAAGGCCTATCTGGATTCGCTGGCGCCGCCGTTTTTTCGTGCCCTGGTGGGCTATGCGGCTGACGGGTCTTACTCCTGGCATTGCCCCGGCCATTCCGGCGGCGTGGCGTTCCTGAAAAGTCCGGTGGGGCAGATGTTCCACCAGTTTTTCGGCGAAAACCTGTTGCGCGCCGATGTGTGCAACTCGGTGGACGAACTCGGGCAACTGCTGGACCACACCGGTCCGGTGGCGGCGTCCGAGCGCAATGCGGCGCGCATCTTCCATGCCGACCATCTGTTCTTCGTCACCAACGGCACCTCGACCTCGAACAAGATGGTGTGGCATTCCACCGTGGCGCCGGGCGACGTTGTGGTGGTGGACCGCAACTGCCACAAAAGTGTGCTGCACGCCATCATCATGACGGGCGCGCTGCCGGTTTTCCTCACGCCCACGCGCAACCACTACGGCATCATCGGCCCGATACCGCGCAACGAGTTCGAGCCTGAGAACATCGAGCGCAAGATCGCCGCCAACCCGTTGACGGCGCACCTGGCCGGCAAAGTCAAGCCGCGCGTGCTGACCATCACGCAGTCAACCTACGACGGCGTGGTCTACAACGTCGACACCATCAAGCAGATGCTCGACGGCTATATCGACACCCTGCATTTCGACGAGGCCTGGCTGCCGCACGCCACCTTTCATCCGTTCTACACCGGCATGCACGCCATTGGCCAGGGGCGGCCGCGAACCCGAGAGGCGATGGTCTTTTCCACCCAGTCCACCCACAAACTGCTGGCGGGGTTGAGTCAGGCGTCACAAATCCTGGTGCAGGATTCCGAGACCCGCAGCCTTGACCGGCCACGTTTCAACGAGGCCTACCTGATGCACAGCTCGACCTCGCCGCAATACGCCATCATCGCCTCATGCGACGTGGCCGCGGCGATGATGGAGCCGCCTGGCGGCACAGCGTTGGTGGATGAGAGCATTCTGGAGGCATTGAACTTCCGCCGCGCCATGCGCAAGGTGGACGAAGAGTTCGGCCACGATTGGTGGTTCAAGGTCTGGGGACCCGACGAATTGGCGCCGGAAGACATTGGTGCGCGCGAAGACTGGCTGCTCGGGCCGCAGGCCCAGTGGCATGGCTTCGGCGAGCTGGCGCCGGGCTTCAACATGCTCGACCCGATCAAGGCGACGGTCATCACCCCTGGCCTCGACCTGCACGGCAGCTTCAGCGAAACCGGTATTCCGGCGGCCATCGTCACCAAATTCCTCGCCGAACACGGGGTCATCGTGGAGAAGACGGGGCTCTACAGCTTTTTCATCATGTTCACGATCGGCATCACCAAGGGCCGCTGGAACACCCTGGTGACTGCGCTGCAGCAGTTCAAGGACGACTACGACCGCAACCAGCCGTTGTGGCGCATCCTGCCGGAATTCGTCGCCAACCATCCGGTCTACGAGCGCGTCGGCCTGCGGGAATTGTGCCAGCGCATCCACACCGCCTACCAGGCCAGCGACGTGGCCCGGCTGACCACCGAGATGTATCTGTCGGACCTGCAACCTGCCATGACCCCCACCGAGGCCTATGCCAAGATGGCGCACCGCGACATCGAGCGTGTGGGGATCGACGAGTTGGAAGGGCGTATCACCACGGCGCTGCTCACACCCTACCCACCGGGCATTCCACTGTTGATCCCGGGTGAGCGCTTCAACCGCAAGATCGTGCAGTACCTGCAATTTGCACGCGATTTCAACCGCCAATTCCCGGGCTTCGCCACCGACATCCACGGTTTGGTGGAGGACGACGGGCCGAATGGCGGGCGCTACTGCATCGACTGCGTGCGGGGAACCGTGTAAGCGTGTCCCGGCAAGTTCCGGGAGAACACGGCGATGCTCAGCGCTGTTGCTGCTGATACTGCTGACGCAGCCGCCGTTGTTCCTCGGGGGACAGCCTCTGGTAGCGCTGTTGTTCTTGCAGAATGCGCTGGCGGCGCTCGGGGGGTAGGCGCTCCCAACGTTGCATACGCTGGTTCCACTGCGGTCCGCGCTCCTCGCCCTGACGTTCCTGGTTCGCCATGGCGGGCGCAGCGGCGGCAGTCAGCCCGATCAGAGCCAGAGCGCACCAGAGGAGGCTGTGCCGCCGTCGCGCTGGCCTGGTGCGGCCCGAATCAGGCGGGGTTGGCATGGCGTGCGTCCTGCATGGCCTGGGGATGGGTGGCCAGCCACTCGTAGAAGTCCATGTGCTGCACGGCGTCGGCGGTTTGCGCGTTGAGCATGATGGGCTGCAAGGGCGTTTGCGTGCGGCTCGACAAGAGCGGCAGCGAAGCCAGCGTGAAGATTGCCAGGGACGCGGTGACGAAGCCCGCTGCCATCACCCGAGGCCAGCGCAAGCGCCGAGCGGGCTTGGCCTGCGTCCGGCGTGCCGCCAACTGGGGCAAAGGTGCAAGCCCGGCGGCCAGCCGGGCACCGAACTGAGCCTCGGCAGCCAGCGATTCGTTGGACCGCAAGGCCTCCTGCACGGTGCGCGATCGATCGGTGTCGAGCAGCCCGGCACGCCAACGGTCGATTTCGGCCGTTGTGATGGATGTGTTGGTGTTCATGGCGTCACCGTTCACGATGAAATTCCCCCGGAAGCCGGATTATCGCTCTGCAGCACCTGGCGCAGGTGGGTCAGGGCACGCAAGTGATGGGTTTTCACGCTGCCTTCGCTCACATGCATGGCTTTTGCCGTGTCGGCAATCGACAGGCCTTCCATCTCCCGCAACAGGAAAGCCTCGCGTTGGCGTGTGCTGAGTTTGCCGATGGCGTCGGCAATGCGCCCGGCAAGCTGCAGGTTGCCGAGTTGGTGGTCAGGGCCCGGGCCTGGGTCGGCCAGACTTTCCCAAGGGGCGGGTGCTCCTTCGTCCTCGTCGTCCGTGGCAAAGAAAAAATCGAACACCTTCTCGATTTTCTTGCGCCGATGCCAGTCGGTGATGCGGTTGCGCAGAATGCTGTAAAACAGTGGCGGCCATTCCTCGGCAGGTTTGTCGCGGTAATTGCTCACCAGCTTGGCCAGACTGTCTTGCACCAGATCGGCAGCCAGGTGCGAATTGCCAGCGGTTTCCAGCAGTGCCAGACGCAGCGCGCGCGGGCGCACGTCCAGGCAGAAGCGGTCGAGAGCTGGGTCCTGGCTCACGTCGTCAAGCGTAAGTGTGAATGCATGTGACATAGCATAGTGCGCGGTGGCGGCGGGCGATTCAACGCGGTTGCCTCGCTGCACAACGCAAAGCGGGCGACTTTTCAGGACAGCATCGGCAAGTTTTTTTGTAACAATTTACCGACGCCGAATCCAGACTCCCGCATTCCCCGCCCTCCCTAGAATGGGGATTCACTCCGACTCGCCACCGTGAATCCCCTGCTCAGCCGACTCCAGCCCTATCCCTTCGAGAAACTGCGCGCCATGACGGCGGGCGTGCATCCCAACCCCGCTTACGCGCCCATCAGTCTGGGCATCGGCGAGCCCCGGCATCCAACGCCGGACCTCGTCAAGCAAGCCCTGGTCGATCATCTGGACGGCCTGGCACACTATCCCGCCACAGCCGGCAGCCTGGAATTGCGTCGGGCTGTCGCCGCCTGGGCCGGCCGGCGCTATGGCGCGACGCTCGATGCGGCGACGCAGGTTTTGCCGGTGAACGGCTCGCGCGAGGCGCTGTTCGCGCTCGCGCAGGTGGTGCTGGATCCGAGGCGCGAGCACGCCACCGTCGTCAGTCCCAATCCCTTCTACCAAATTTACGAGGGCGCAGCGCTCCTGGCCGGGGCGCGTTGCCACTTCGCCCCCGTGGACGCTGCGCGTAATTTCGCGGTGAACTGGGACGCCGTGCCCGAGCAGGTCTGGCGGCGCACCCAGTTGCTGTTTGTCTGTTCCCCAGGTAATCCAACCGGGGCCGTGATGCCTCTGGACGAATGGGAACGTTTGTTCGCGCTGGCCGACCGGTATGGTTTCGTCATCGCCAGCGACGAGTGCTATTCCGAGATCTGGTTCGGAGATACGCCCCCGCTGGGCGTGCTGGAGGCGGCTGTGCAACTGGGCCGTCGCGATTTTCGGCAGCTCGTGATGCTCACTTCGCTGTCCAAGCGCTCGAACGTGCCCGGGCTTCGCTCGGGTTTCGCCGCAGGTGATGCAGACATCCTCAGGGCCTTTCTGCAGTACCGGACCTACCATGGCAGCGCCATGGGGCCAGCCGTGCAGGCGGCCAGTATCGCCGCATGGAACGACGAAGCGCATGTGCAGGCCAATCGGCGCCTCTATCGCGACAAATTCGCCCGGGTCCTGCCCATCCTGCAACCGGTGCTGGATGTGCGCCAGCCCGACGCTGGTTTTTATCTGTGGGCCAGGACACCGAACGACGATGTCGAATTCGCTCTGGGCCTGCTTCAAAACTACAATTGCGCGGTTTTGCCCGGCAGCATTCTGGCGCGCGAGCAGGACGGCCACAATCCCGGCAGCCGGCGCATCCGTCTGGCCCTGGTGGCGGAGGTCGACGCCTGCGTCGAAGCTGCCGAGCGCATCGCCGCCTACGCTGCAACCCTTGCGTCTTGATTCCAGCCTTGTCAGCCCCAGCCACCACACCATGACCACACAACTCCAGACCCTCATCGATCAGGCTTGGGACAACCGCACCCAAATCAGCCCGGCCTCGGCGCCGGCTGAACTGCGACAGGCAGTCGAGCATGTGCTCGACGAGCTCAACACCGGGCGATTGCGCGTGGCCCAGAAACTCGAAGGCACATGGGTGACACACCAATGGCTCAAGAAGGCCGTGCTGCTGAGTTTTCGTCTGACCGACAACACCTCGATGCGCTCCGGTGACCTGCATTTTTTTGACAAGGTGCACACCAAATTCAGTCGACTGGGTGAAGACGCGATGCGCGCAACCGGTGTGCGGGTGGTGCCGCCGGCAGTGGCGCGGCATGGCAGCTATCTGGCACCCGGCGTGGTGCTGATGCCGTCGTACGTCAACATCGGTGCCTATGTGGACAGCGGCACCATGGTTGACACCTGGTCCACAGTCGGCTCGTGCGCGCAAATCGGCAAGAACGTGCATCTTTCTGGCGGTGTCGGCATTGGCGGCGTGCTCGAACCGGTGCAGGCCAACCCCACCATCATCGGCGACAACTGCTTCATCGGAGCACGCTCGGAAGTCGTGGAAGGCGTCATCGTTGAAGACAACTGCGTCATCTCCATGGGCGTGTACATCGGCAAGTCCACCAAGATCTACGACCGTGCCACCGGCGAGGTCAGTTATGGCCGCATTCCTGAGGGCTCGGTCGTGGTGTCGGGCAACCTGCCGAGCGCCAACGGCCAATACAGCTTGTATTGCGCCGTCATCGTCAAGCGCGTGGATGCCCAGACCCGTGCCAAGACCGCCATCAACGAGTTGCTGCGCGACTGAGCCGCAGGGCCGACCCGGCCTTGACGCGCACCACCAACCACGGGGAGAAAGACATGTCGACGATGGAACGCCTGTTCAAGCTCATGGCCGAGAAGAAAGCCTCGGACATCTACATCAGTCCGCATGCTCCCATTCTCATCCGCATCAGCGGTCAGGCGGTGGCGATCAACCGCCAGGTGCTGACCCCGGAAGATCCGCCCAAACTGCTGGCCGAAATCGTCGATGCCACACGCCAGCAGCAGTTGCAGGACGAAGGGGAACTCAATATCGGACTGTCGCGTACCGGGATTGGCAGCTTCCGCCTGAGCGCCTTCATTCAGCGCGGCAGTGTGGCCATGGTGATCCGCTACATCCCGAGTGACATTCCGCCGCTGGAGAGCCTGAATCTGCCCGGTGTGATGTCCGAGCTGGTGATGGAAAAGCACGGCTTGATCCTGATGGTGGGCTCAACCGGCTCGGGCAAGAGCACCAGCCTTGCTGCCATGCTCGATCACCGCAACGCGCGCATGACCAGCCACATTCTCACGCTCGAGGAGCCGATCGAGTTTCTGTTCAAGAACAAGAAGTCGATCGTCAACCAGCGCGAGGTCGGCATCGATGCCAAGAGCCTTTCCGTGGGTTTGAAGAATGCGCTGCGTCAAGCGCCGGACTGCATCATGATCGGCGAAATTCGTGACACCGAGACCATGACCGCGGCGCTGAACTACGCACTCTCCGGCCATTTGTGCCTCAGCACCCTGCACGCCAACAACAGCTATCAGGCGCTCAATCGCATCCTCGGTTTTTTCCCGCTGGATATGCGCCCCGCGTTGCTGTCCGATTTGTCCGCTGGCCTCAGGGCTGTCGTCTCCCAACGCCTGCTTCGGGCCACGACCGGAGGTCTGACGCCGGCCGTCGAGGTGATGTTGAACACCCCGCTGATCCGCGAACTCATCGCCAAAGGCGATTTTTCGACGATCAAGGACACCATGGAAAAGACCATGGCCGAGGGCTCGCAGACTTTCGAGCAATGCCTTGCTCGCATGGTGGTGGATGGCCAGGTTTCTCGCGAAGAGGCGCTGGCTTACGCCGACTCGCCCACCAATCTGATGTGGCGCCTGCAGAACGATTTTTCCAACCGCCCGACCAGTTCGTTCCCCGTCAACGCCATGCTCGATTCGGACGAGCCCTCGTTCCGCGAAATCTCGCTCGACCTCGGTGCCAACTGACGTTGTTCCGCCCATGACATCTCCCACCCGAAAACTCGCCGAGGCACTGATCGCATGCCAATCCGTCACGCCTGCTGATGGTGGCTGCCAGGACTTGCTGGCGCAGCGCCTGCGTCCTCTCGGGTTCACCTGCGAGGTCATCGAGGCGGGGCCGGAGGAATGCCGCGTGCGCAACCTATGGGCGCTGCGCCTAGGGCAGGGCGGGGCAGATGCGCCGGTGCTGGCCTTCGCCGGGCATACCGATGTGGTGCCCACCGGGCCGCTGGAGCATTGGCACAGCGATCCCTTCGTGCCCACCGAACGTGACGGCAAGCTCTATGGCCGCGGCGCCGCCGACATGAAAACGTCGCTGGCAGCCATGGTGGTTGCGGTCGAAGACCTGCTCGCGGCCCAGCCGCAGCCCCACGGCTCGATGGCCTTCTTGCTCACCAGCGACGAAGAAGGCCCGGCGCGTGACGGCACGGTGCGTGTGTGCGAGGCCTTGGAACGACGCGGACAACGGCTCGATTGGTGCATCGTCGGCGAACCCACATCCGTCGCCACGCTGGGCGACATGATCAAGAACGGCCGGCGTGGTTCACTCTCCGGGCGCCTCTGTGTGCATGGCGTGCAAGGACATATCGCCTACCCCCACCTGGCGCAAAACCCCATCCATCTGGCCGCTCCCGCATTGGCCGAACTCGCCGCCCTGCAGTGGGACGCCGGCAATGCGTATTTCCCGCCGACCAGTTGGCAGATGTCGAATATTCGCGCCGGTACCGGCGCCACCAACGTCATCCCCGGTGACCTCACGCTGGAGTTCAATTTCCGCTTTTCCACCGAGGCCACGCCACAATCCCTCAAGGACCGCGTGCACGCCGTGCTCGACCGCCACGGCCTGAACTACACGCTGGATTGGACTCTGGGCGGCGAGCCCTTCCTGACCCGGCCCGGCAGCTTGTCGGCAGCCTTGCATGCCGCCATTGCGGCTGAAACCGGGCAACATGCCGAGCTGTCCACCACGGGCGGCACCTCGGACGCGCGTTTCATCGCCAGGATCTGTCCCCAGGTGGTCGAGTTCGGGCCGCCCAACGCCAGCATTCACCAGATCGACGAGCATGTCGAGTTGCGCTTTCTCGAACCACTGGCCGCCATCTACCGGCGCACCCTCGAGGCTTTGGTGGCGTGAACAACGAGGAAACGGCCACGCTGCGCTTCGGTGCAGTCTGGCGACATGCAACGCACGCGCTCCAGGCAGCCGGGTTGCACTTTGGCCATGGTGCGATAACGGCCGAGGACGAAGCCGCCTGGATGCTGATCCATGCCCTGGGCTGGCCGCTGATGGACAGCTTCGGGGCGTTCGACGACTTGCTGCAGCGCGAAGTATCTGCCGGTGCCCGCGCGTGCTTCGACGCCCTGCTTGGCCAGCGCATCGCCACACGCCGACCCGTCGCCTATCTGCTCGGGGAGGCCTGGTTGCAGGGTGAGCGATTCCGCGTCGACGAACGTGTGATCGTGCCACGCTCCTTGATCGCCGAGTTGCTGTGGGGTGGGCTGGATCCCTGGCTGCCTGAACATCTCCGGCGCCTTGCCGACATCTGCACCGGCAGCGGCTGTCTCGCCATCCTCGCTGCGAAGCGCTGGCCCGAGGCCGAAGTACTGGGCAGCGACATCTCGCCGGACGCGCTGGACGTGGCCCGGGCCAACGTTGCGCTGCATGGCCTGCAGGGCCGCGTCCAACTGCTGCAGTCCGACATGTTGAACGCCTTGCCCGGCACCCAGCCAGAGCGCGGGTTGGACCTGATGCTGTGCAATCCGCCATACGTCAATGCACAGAGCATGCGGACGCTGCCACAGGAATACCACTACGAACCGGAACTGGCCTTGGCCGGTGGTGCCGACGGCATGGATCTGGTGCGCCGCCTGCTGGCCGCAGCGCCTTCTTGTCTCGCACCGCAAGGCGTTCTGGTGGTCGAGATTGGTAACGAACGGGCCCACTTTGAGGCAGCGTTCCCGCGACTCCCCGTGGTCTGGCTGCCCACCAGTGGCGGTGACGATGCCGTGTTCCTGGTCGAGGCTGCAGCCTTGCACACCTCGGCATGATTCGCCTGCAAGCCCTCACGCTGCGCCGCGCCGCGAAAGTGGTGCTGGACCGTGCAGACCTCACCCTTCAACCCGGCGAGAAAGTCGGGCTGGTTGGCGCCAATGGCGCCGGCAAATCGTCCTTGTTCGCGCTGCTGCTGGGGCAGTTGCACGAAGACGGCGGCAGCCTTGAGTTCCCCGCACACTGGCGTGTGGCCTCCGTCGCGCAGAGCGCACCCGATTCGGATCTGCCGGCGACCGATTTCGTCTGCCAGGCCGATGCCGCTTTGCAGGCAGCCAACGCTGCGCTGCGTGCCGCCGAAGCCGTGCAAGACGGCATGGCTCTGGCCGTGGCCGCCGAGGCGCTCGAACTGGCCGACGGCTACACCGCCACGGCCCGCGCCGAGGCCTTGCTGCTGGGCCTGGGCTTCGCACCACAGGAATTGCAGCAACCGGTGCGCGATTTCTCCGGCGGCTGGCGCATGCGTCTGGCCCTGGCCCAGGCCTTGTTTCAGCCCAGCGATTGCATGTTGCTGGACGAGCCCACCAACCACCTGGACCTCGACGCCCTGGTGTGGTTGGAAAACTGGCTGTCGCGCTACGCCGGCACCATGATCGTCATCTCCCACGATCGCGAATTTCTCGATGCGGCAACCCGTGTCACGGTACAACTTGAACACGGCAAACTGCAGCGCTTCACGGGTGGTTACACCGACTTCGAGGAACGTCGCGCCCAGCAGTTGACGCAGCAGTCGCAGGCGTACAACCGCCAGCAGCAAGACATCGCCCATCTCACACGCTTCGTCGATCGCTTCCGCGCCCAGGCGACCAAGGCAAAACAAGCCCAAAGCCGACTCAAGGCGCTGGAGCGCATGGAGCGGCTGGCTCCGGTGATGCTGAGCAACCCGCTGCGTTTCGATTTCTTCAAGCCCGCGCGCCAACCGCAACAACTGCTGCGGCTGCGCGGGGTGGACTGCGGCTACGCGCCCGGACAGCCGATTCTGCGCGGCGTGGAGCGCGACATCCTGGCCGGGGCGCGCATCGGCGTGCTGGGCGCGAACGGGCAGGGCAAGTCCACCCTGGTCAAGACCCTGGCCGGCTTGCTGCCGACGCTGGCCGGCAAGGCGCAGCCGGGCGTGGATGTCGTCGTGGGCTATTACGCGCAGCAAGAGATGGACGTGCTGCGCCCGGATGAATCGCCCATGCAGCACCTCGCACGCCTGGCCAAGCAGACTCAGCCGCAGACCACCACGCAAGACTGGCGCAACTGGCTGGGGCGCTTTCAGTTCAGCGGTGACATGGCCGAGCAGAACGTGGGCTCCATGTCGGGCGGCGAAAAGGCGCGACTGCTGCTTGCGCTGCTGGTGTGGCAGCGCCCCAACGTGCTGCTGCTCGACGAGCCGACCAACCACCTCGATCTCGCCACGCGCGAGGCGCTGACCCTGGCCCTGCAAGAATTCGATGGCGCCATGCTGCTGGTGTCGCACGACCGCGCCTTGTTGCGCGCCGCCTGCGACGACTACTGGCTGGTCGCCGACGGCTCTGTGCAAACCTTCGAAGGCGATCTCGACGACTACCAGCGCTGGGTGCTGGAGCGCGCACGCGCCCGCATGCGCGATCGCGCCTCAGCCCCGGGCGGGGATACAAACCGGGCCGGTGGCGCAGCCAGCAAGGCGACCGACAAACGCGTGGATCACGGAGCGGTCGGCACGGCCTCGGAACCGGAATCCGCCCTTGGCACCCGCAAGGACCAGCGTCGCCATGCTGCGTTGTCGCGTCAGCAGTTGGCGCAGCAAGCCAAGCCGCTGAAGAACGAGCAAAACCGTCTCGAGACCGAGATGCGTGCACTCGAAGCCGAGCAGGCCGTTCTCGAACATCACCTGTCGCAGGCGGCGATGCCGACGGCCAAGCGTGTCGAGCAGGGACAGCGTCTCAAGCAGGTGGCGGAGCGCCTGGCGCAATGCGAAGAGCGATGGCTCGACATCGCTCAGGCCATCGAGGAACTGCAGACCTGAGGTGCTGGCAGGGCATGCGGCAAACCGGCAAGGCGCCGATCAGCGCACTGGACGAAGCCCTGGTCTTCACAACGGCTTGCGTGCCGTACGCCACAGCAGCCAGGCAAAACTGCCTGCCGCCAAAGCCAGCCCGGTCGTGTTCCCCATCCAGAAGCCGGCTGCGCCCTGCAGCGCGGACGGGCTGAATCCCAGGGTGTTGAACGCCAGCACGTAACCTCCGCCCAGACCCACCCCCCACAACGCCAGGGCATAGAGCGCGCTGGGCAGCACCGCGATGCGGTACGAGCGCAGCACGAAAGCGCTGCACGCCTGCACCGCGTCGAACAACTGGTAAGCGGCGATGAAGAGAAAGAGGTGATCAGCCACAGCCCGCACGGCCGCATCCGGTGTGTACCAGGCCACGATGCTCGCACGTCCGAACCAGACCAGAGCCCCCAGGCTCATCGACAACAGAGCGGCCAGCCCCACGCCGCCCCAGGCTGCGTGCCGAGCCTCGACACCGTGTCCGGCCCCCAGTTGCTGCGCCACCAGGGAGCCGGCGGCAATCGAGACCGACAACGGCAACATGTACAGCACGGTGGCGAAATTGGCCGCGATCTGATGCCCTGCCAGTTCGGTGTCGCCCATGCGCGCAATGAACAGCGCCATGAAGGTGAATGCCGAAACTTCCACCAACAGGCTCAGACCGATGGGGCCACCCAGGCGCAACAACGGACCTTGTTGCCGCCATGAAGGCCATTCCCAATGCCGCAAGGCTTCGAAGGGCCGGAGCACGCGACTGTGGCGATGCTGCAGCAGGGCAATTCCGAGCCATAGCCATTGGGTCATGACGGTTGCCAAGGCGCAACCGCTTGCGCCCAACGCCGGCAGACCATGCAGGCCCAAGCTGGCGGGCAGCAGGAAAAGGGCGTTCAGCGCCAGTTTCAGCAGCAGCCCCCCAAGTTGCAGCAAGGTGACGAGCATGGGCTTGGAAATCGCCTGGCTGAGGGCGGTGTGGATGCGAAACATCAGCGCTGCGGGTAGGCCGAGTGCCAGGATTTGCAGGTAGCGATCGACCGCGGTGTCTTGCGACTGCCCGGTCAACGACAGCAGCGGGCGTGGCCACAGCAGCACCATCATGCCCACGAGACAAAGCCCGGCAGCCAGCCACAGCCCTTGACGAAAAACCGAACCAACCTGCCGCGGCGACCCCGCTCCATGCGCACGTCCCAGCACGGGAAGCAAGGCCTGGGTGACACCCGCCAGCGCGACATACAAGGTGATGTAGATGGCCTGCCCGAGCGACAAGGTCGCCAGGCTGGCGGTGCTGGCATAGCGGCCGAGCATGACGGTGTCGGCCACGCCGAAACCAATGATGGCGAGCTGACCCATCAGCACGCCTGATGTAAGGCGCAGCAGTGGCACAACCGCCTTCATTCCGCGCTCGATCGGCGGTAAAGCTTCAAGCGCTCGTCAGGTTCACCAGGGCGATGTCCGCTCCACAGCAGCACGTCCCGTTCGGCGCGTCGCATGGCCTGTTGTTCGGCCTGGGCCTTGATCGCCATCGTGGCCGTGTCCGAGGCTGGGGCACCGTGCACCGGTGGTGCAAGGAGGACATAGGAACAGCGGTCCCCGCGCAAGCCGGGAACGAGGGCAGCGCGGCTGAAATAGCCCATCAGCGCTTGCTGCGGCAAACTCAAGCCCAGGGTTTGCACACAAGGCGCCGGCATGCCCTGCTGGTGTTCGGTGCGCAACCGGCTTGCCAATTGCTGGCCTAGGGGGCGGTAGGTGCTGGCGTAGTTCAGCACCGGCAGCCATAGCAGTCCCACCAAGACCCACACCAGGGTCACACCTCCGGCGGACAGCACCATCCCCTTCCAGAGCGGGTGGCGGTGGCGACCAGCGCGCCATGCCACCACAGCGGCCCAGCCCGTCGTCGCGAGCAGGGCCAGCAAGGCGGGGAGCCAGGAGAAATGGGCGATGAAACCCGGCGCCAGCCGGGCGATGTTGGCTGCCGGTTTGGCAGGAAACCCGGTCAGCATGGCCAGCCACAAGACCCAGACGACCAGGGCGAGCAAGCTGAAAAACATGAGCGAGAACCAGTCCAGCGCGGCCATGCTGCCGCGTCGCATCACGGGAAGCGCAAGAGACGCCAGCATTGCCGCCGGTGGTAGAACCAGCACCAGCGTTGCCGCATGACCCGGAGCCAGCAACGCTGCAAGTGTGCTCAGCACCAGCAGGGCAAGTGGTGCAAGCACATGCCATTCCCCGAGCGATTCGCGCCAACGCCACACAGCCCATGCAGCCAGCGGCCACGCTGGCCAGACGAACCAAGCGAAGGTACCGAGAAAATGCTGAAAAGCTGCCATGTCTGGCCAACGCGCCGCGGAGTCTCCATGGAGCAAAGCCAGAACACCGAGTGCGCAAGTGGCACTGCACGCCAGGGCAAAAACCGCGATGGGCCACTGCCTGGTGTCGCGTTCAGGTGCCTGCTGTGCCGTCACGGCAACGGGGTTACGAAGACCACCCAGATTTTCCTTGCGTGTGCCCAGCATCAGCATCAGCACGGTGATGGTCAGCGTTGTGAGCAGGGCGAGCCAGGGCGCCCCGCTTGCCGCCAGCGAAAGCAAACCCAAGGATAGTGCGAGCGACGCCCAAACCGCCCGGGTGGGCAAGAGTGAAAGACCCAACATCACCGCCGTGAAACCGGTGAGCTGGACCAGTTCGGGGATGGTTTCGTGACCCCGGGCCAGCAGGCCTAGACAGGCCACGAGACTGAGCAAGGCGCCATCGGCCATGGCGCGGGCATAACTGCGTCTGGAAATGGCGGCGGCAAAAGCGGGCTGGACCGGTTGTGCCGTTTCACGCCGTGCGAAATGGTAGGCCGCGTACCAGGTTTGCACCAGGACAAGACCGAGCAGGATGATGAAAGGCAGGCGGCTGGCGGCAATGGGGCTTATCCACGATCCGAGGCCGCGAATACTCGCGGCGCCCAGCCAGTAGGGAAGCCAGCCACCGCCGACTGGGTGGCCATAGAGGCTGGGGGTCAACCAACTCGACTGGCCCTGGGCGATTTGCCACATCACCCCGAAGCTCAGGCCGTCACCTTTCCAGGGGTCGCGTCCGATAAACCCCGGCAGCACGTAGGCTGCAGACAACAGCCAGAGCGGCCAGCGTGGCAGTCTGGCGACGGCTTCGGCCGATACCACGGGACGCGCCGGCGATTTCCCCTGGCCTGGGGTGGTGTTGGGCGAACTCATGATCCTGGCCAGGAGGGGCGTTGGTGACGATTCTGCTCAATAAAAACGGGCAGCCAGGCCGCCCGTTACATGGATGCGCAACGCGTCGCCTGGCGACCCGTCAGCAGCGTGACGAGGTTTACTTCTTCGCGGCGGCGGCCGCACGCGCGAATTTCTGACGGAATTTATCCACACGGCCACCCAGTGCGTCGACGCTCTTTTGCGTGCCGGTGTAGAAGGGGTGGGATTCGGATGACGTGTCGAGCTTGAACAGCGGCAACTCACGGCCGTCGTCCATCTTCACGGTTTCACGGGTTTGGGCGGTGGAGGGGATGACGAACTTGCTGCCGTTCGACAGATCGACGAAGCAGACGTCGCGGTATGCAGGGTGGATTCCAGGTTTCATGGGGGTTTCCGAAGGTGAGGTCAGCCGCAGCGCAGACAACCAAGGATGATGTGTCCGCTGTACTTAACCAAAAGTGCGATTATTTCATGAATTCGGCTTCAGGCCAAAGCAGATCCTTGCTGCAGCCGGAAGTCAGTCTGGGACCGGTGAGAAACGCCTCAGCCGCCCCTGCGCATCATGTCGAAGAACTCGGCGTTGTTCTTGGTCTGCTTCATTTTTTCGAGCAGAAATTCCATCGCCTCGATCTCGTCCATCGGGTACAGCAATTTGCGCAGGATCCAGGCCTTTTGCAAGATGTCGGACTTGAGCAGCAATTCCTCGCGGCGGGTGCCGGAGCGATTGAGCAGAATGGCCGGATACACCCGCTTTTCCGCCAGGCGGCGTTCGAGGTGGATTTCCATATTGCCGGTGCCCTTGAACTCCTCGTAGATCACCTCGTCCATGCGGCTGCCGGTGTCGGTCAGCGCGGTGCCGATGATGGTCAGGGAGCCGCCCTCCTCGATGTTGCGCGCGGCACCGAAGAAGCGTTTGGGACGTTGCAGCGCATTGGCGTCGACGCCCCCGGTCAAGACCTTGCCGGAGGCCGGAACCACGGTGTTGTAGGCCCGGGCCAGACGGGTGATGGAGTCGAGCAGGATGACCACATCCTTTTTCAGTTCCACCAGGCGCTTGGCTTTCTCGATCACCATCTCGGCCACCTGGACGTGGCGCAGCGCAGGTT
>JAJZDV010000137.1 GCA_021846025.1 Pseudomonadota bacterium | reverse complement strand
ACAGGACAATGGTCCCCACATGCTCGCGGCGCAACCCCTGGCGCAGCACGAAGGCATTCTGCGCACCAATGGCCACGATGAGTCCCAGGCTCAGGGCAAGGCCCTGGATGAACGCTGCAAAGGCGGGTGAAGCGGAGGTGGGAAGGGGTGGCATGCCCCGATCTTGCGGGCATCCAAAAATAAACGCAAACTGTCTTGTCTAAAGCAGCTTTAGAAAAATGACATCGATGCTGGACTATTCGGCTTTATCCGCCTTGGCCGCAGTGATACGGGAGGGAAGTTTCGAGCGCGCAGCCCGCGAACTCCATGTGACACCGTCAGCCGTGTCCCAGCGCATTCGACTCCTGGAAGAGCGGGTGGGCTGCGCCCTGGTGGTGCGCGAGCAGCCATGTCGGGCGACGCAAACCGGCCGGCGTCTGTGCCAGCATATGGACCGCGTGCACCTGCTGGAGCATGAACTGCGCGACACGCTGCCGGCGCTCGCGCCGGATGAAAGCGTCCGAGTGCGGCTGCCCGTCGCGGTTAATGCCGACAGCCTGGCCACCTGGTTCGTTCCCGCCGTGGCCGCCTTCGCGGCCGATGCACCGGTGCTGATGGATCTGCTGGTGGACGACCAGGACCACACCGCCGCATGGCTGCGCAGCGGCGCGGTCCTGGCCGCCGTCACGGCGCATGATCGCCCCGTCATCGGCTGCAACAGTCGGCCACTGGGCGCCATGCGCTATCTGGCAGCCGCCAGCCCGGGCTTCGTGGCACGCCATTTCGCGGGCGGCGTCGGGGCCGGCAGCCTGGCACGCGCGCCCAGTCTGGTGTTCAACCCCAAGGACGCCTTGCAGGCCCGATGGGCACGCCGCTTGTGCCATCGGCATGTCGACCTGCCGCGGCACACTTTGCCATCGGCTCACGCTTTTGTCGCCGCGGCCCTGGCGGGCATGGGCTGGGCGCTGCACCCGCAAATTTTGATCGCGCCTGAGCTTGAAAACGGTTCGCTCGTGGAGTTGGTGCCGGACCGCCCACTGGATGTGCCGCTGCACTGGCAGCACGCACGCGCGGCGTCGACCTTGCTCGATGGCCTGACGCGCCAGATCTTGGTCGCCGCCCGTACCGCGCTGCTGCCGCCCTGACGGCCGGGCTGACCCCATCGCCTGGACGAGTTCCAGCCGGAAGCAGGCAGGCATCGCCTCGCCCCCAAGCGCTTGCATTCGGTATGCTGCTCAGCCCATCATCAGCATTCCTTGCCCGGAGTCACGCATGCCCACCCACCGCCTCGGCACCCCGCTGTCCCCTTCCGCGCTTCGCGTCATGCTGCTCGGCGCGGGTGAACTGGGCAAGGAGGTGATCATCGCGCTGCAGCGCCTGGGGGTGGAGGTGATCGCGGTGGACCGCTATGCCCATGCACCGGGGCAGCAGGTGGCGCATCGGGCGCATGTCATCGACATGACCGACCCGGCGGCGCTGCGGGCGCTGGTGCTGGCCGAGCGGCCGCATCTCATCGTGCCGGAGATCGAAGCCATCGCCACGGCGGCGCTGGTGGCGATCGAGGCCGAAGGGCTGGCGGAGGTCATTCCCACGGCGCGCGCGGCGCAGCTCACGATGAACCGCGAAGGCATCCGCCGCCTGGCGGCCGAGGAACTGGGGCTGGCGACCTCGCCCTACGCCTTCGCCGACACGGTGCAGCAATTGCAGGCGGCGATCGACGCCGGCATCGGCTACCCCTGCGTGGTCAAGCCGGTGATGTCGTCCTCCGGCAAGGGGCAATCGGTGCTGCGCGGACCGGCCGATGTGCAGCGTGCCTGGGACCACGCCATGACCGGCAGCCGGGTGCAACAGGCGCGGGTGATCGTCGAGGGTTTCATCGACTTCGATGACGAGATCACCCTGCTCACGGTGCGGGCGGTGAACCCGGCCACGGGCCAGGTCGCCACCGCGTTCTGCGAGCCCATCGGCCATCTGCAGGTGAACGGCGACTATGTCGAATCCTGGCAGCCGCAGCCCATGTCGCCGCTGGCGCTGGAGCGCTCGCGCACCATCGCCGAGCGCGTCACCGCGGCGCTGGGCGGGCGCGGCATTTTCGGCGTGGAGCTGTTCGTGCGCGGCGACCAGGTCTGGTTCTCCGAAGTCAGTCCGCGTCCGCACGACACCGGGCTGGTCACGCTGTGCTCGCAGCGTCAGTCCGAATTCGAGCTGCACGCCCGCGCCATCCTCGGCCTGCCGGTGGACACCACGCTGCGCGAGCCGGGAGCTTCGGCCGTCATCTACGGTGGTGTCGACGCCGAAGCCATTGCCTTCGAGGGCGTGGCTCAGGCACTGGCCGTGCCACGATCGGACTTGCGCCTGTTCGGCAAGCCCGAAAGCTACAGCCGCCGCCGCATGGGCGTGGCGGTGGCCAACGCGGACGATCCCGACGAAGCGCGCCGCCGCGCCAAACAGGCCGCCAGCCTCGTGCAGCCCGTCCCTGGGGGCGCCGCGGCGTGAGCGCGCGCAGCGAGCCGCACGAGCCCGGCCCGCATCATTTTTTCTTGTGCCGATCGGCCACCACCGTGGTCACGGCAGGCTTGACAGCCTGGGGTGAGATCGGCTTGGACGGCGATTTGTCCTGCTTGGGTTTTTTCGCTTCCTTGTTGCTGCGCTGCTGACCCTTGGCCATGATCGTCTCCGTTGCCGGCCCGCAGCGTGCGGACCCGGTCAGAAAGTGTAAGGGGCCGCAGCACAGGGCGATGCGTCGGCTGACAAGGGCGCAAAATAACGCCGATGAAACCACCCGCAAGACTGCAAGCACTCATTGAAGAAGGCCTGATCGACACCGTGGTGCGGCAGTTGATGAGCGGCAAGGAAGCCACGGTTTACGTGGTGCGTTGCGGCGACGGCACGCGCTGCGCCAAGGTCTACAAGGAGGCCACGCAGCGCAGCTTCCGCCAGGCGGTGGACTACACCGAAAACCGCAAAGTCAAGAACACGCGCCAGGCGCGCGCCATGGCCAAAGGCACCCGATTCGGTCGCCAGGCGCAGGAGGCAGCGTGGCAAAGTGCCGAGGTGGACGCGCTCTACCGCCTGGCGGCCGCCGGCGTGCGCGTGCCCAAGCCCTACAACTTCCACGACGGCGTGCTGCTGATGGACCTGGTGGTCGACGCGCGAGGCGATGCCGCACCGCGGCTCAACGACGTGCAGTTCACACCCGACGAGGCGCGCACGCACCACGCCACACTGCTGGCCGAGGTGGTGCGTATGCTGGGGGCGGGCGTGGTGCATGGCGATTTGTCCGAGTTCAACATCCTGCTGAGCGCCGACGGTCCGGTCATCATCGACCTGCCGCAGGCGGTGGATGCGGCGGGCAACAACCACGCCCAACGCATGCTGCTGCGCGACGTCGGCAACCTGCGCCATTTCTTCGGCCGTTTTGCGCCCGAACTGCTGCGCAGCGACTATGGCCACGAAATCTGGGGTCTTTACGAGCGGGGCGCACTGCGCGGGGACACCGCGCTCACGGGGCGCTTCGAGCGCGCCGCCGGGGTCGTGGATACGACCGGGGTGCTGCGTGAAATCGACGATGCCCGCGCCGAGGAATCTGCCCGCCGGCTGCGGCTGCAAGCCGCCGGCAGCTGAGCGCGGCCGGCGCGTCGTCGCCCAGGGCCACGGTTCACGCGAGGTCTGTGCCCGCTTGGAGCATGAAAATGGCCTGCGCCTGGGAGCGCAGGGTCAAATCCCAGAAGGCCTGGCGTACCACCTCGCCCAGGGTCAGGATGTGCGGCTCGAGCGAACTGCGCAGACCGGGCTCGCGCAGCCACATTTGTGCTTTTGCATGCAGTTCCGCATGCTGCCGCATCAGGTGCGCGAGGCCCTGGTTTTGCGGCCAGCGCCAGGCGTTTCGTGAGCACCACTGCCCGAACGCGCAGCGCTGGTTGCCGTCGGCAGCCAACATCTGTGCGCGTGCCTCGGCGTCCAGGCTGCCGGCCAGCAACAGACGCAACGATGTTCCCAGCGAGGCGATGGCTTCGATGTCTTGCGGACCCAGCACACTCGATGGACCGAGTTGTGTCATCCAGGAAGGTTGTTGCTGCCAATGACGCAGCCAGGCACTGAATTCCGCTGCCGGCATCGGCTTGGCCACGCCGTAGCCTTGCAGGTCAGTGCACCCCATGGCAACCAGGACCTGCGCCGCTTCCGGGGTCTCCACACCTTCGGCCACGACCCTCACCCCCATCAACTTCGCCGTGCGGAGCATGCCGTACGTGATGCTCAGGGCCATGGCGTCGTGCAGGATGTCGCGCACGAAACGGCGGTCGATTTTGATGGCCGATACAGCCAGGTCCTGCAAATGGGTCAAGCTGGCGTTCCCCGTTCCGAAGTCGTCCAGGCTGACCTGAACCCCCAGCGAGCGGCATTCCTCGATGCGGGTGCGCACGCCCTCGCCTTCGAGGAGCGAGCCACGCTCCGTGAGTTCCAGGACCAGGGCCTGATCCGGAAGTCTGCGGTGGCGTTGCAGCACGGCACGCAAGTCTTCCACAAAGCCGGCCCCCAGGAAATGTCTTGGACTGATGTTCACGCTCAGGCTGAGCACCTGGCCATTGGCCTGCCACAAGGCCAGATACTGGGCAGCTTTTTCGAGCACCCAACGGCCCACTGCGGACGAGACTCGCACATCGTCCAGCACGGACTCGAACGCAGCCGCAGTGTGCAATTGACCTCGGGCGTCACGCAGGCGCAGCAGCGCCTCAGCCTGGACCACGCTGGTGGCGCCTTCCAGGCGGTCCGTGCGCACGCTCAGGATGGGTTGCACATGAAGTTCCAGTGTTTGCCGCCGCAAGGCCTGTTCGATCGCGGTGATCCAGGCTTCACGACTCTCGATGGCAGCTTGCATGGCGGCGTTGAACACGACCGCCTGATGACGCCCTGCCGCCTTCGCGGCGTACAGCGCCATGTCCGCCTGGCGCATGAGGGTTTGTGCGCTTTCGTCGGCGTTGCGGATGGCGAACCCGATTGAAAGCCGCATCGACAGGCTCTCGCCCTCGTGGTGGAACGGCTCGCCCATGGCATCCATGATGCGCGCCACCACGCGCTGGACACGCCCGCTGTCAAGCCCGTGGTGCAACAAAATGGCAAACTCGTCGCCACCGATGCGGGCCAGAAAATCGACGCCGCGTTCCTGGAAGGATTGCTCGGAATGGCGCAGAAGCTGGCCCAGACGCGCGCCAATCTCCCGCAACATGGCATCCCCGGCAGCATGCCCCAGACGATCGTTGATGGCCTTGAAATTGTCCAGATCGACGATCCCCAGCGCCATGCCCTGGCGATTGTTTTGCAGGGCGGCATTCAACAACGACTCGAACGCGCGTCGATTGGCCAGGCCCGTCAAAGGATCGCGCTCCGCCAGTTCGCGGATCTGCTCTTCCTGCTGCTTCTGTTCGGAGACGTCTTGGAGGGCCCAGATGGCACCAAGCGGTTGACCGATTGAATCCTGCAGCGGCCGGTAGTGCCGCAGCATGACGCGCCCATCGGTCAACCAGACTTCGTCGACAGCAGGGCGATTGTCATGAAACAGGATTTTCACTTGCTGCCGGGCGTTCGATCCC
The DNA here is from genome assembly GCA_021846025.1 of Pseudomonadota bacterium. Classification (GTDB taxonomy): domain Bacteria; phylum Pseudomonadota; class Gammaproteobacteria; order Burkholderiales; family Burkholderiaceae_C; genus Thiomonas_A. Next base: position 673 of record JAJZDV010000137.1, on the reverse strand, counting down.
CCGAGGTGCAGGGGCTCGATCATCGCCCAGATCTCGCGCCACGGTCGCTTGATGAGTTGGTGCGGGTGCATGCCGAGTCCCAGCATGCGGGCGAAGCCCCCCGAGCAGTATTGCACCTGCCCCTCCTGCGTGAACACGATGACGCCGCTCGGGAGTTCATTCAGGATTCGCACGAACTGCTCGACCATCTGATCGCGTTCAATGAACTCCTGCTCGAACCGTCTCAAGCGTGCCTGCGCTGCCTGCACCCAGCGATGCTGGAGCGCAAGCGACAGGAGCAGTGATGCTGCAAACCCCAAAGTCATCGACGCGGCCAGAGCCATGGTGAACCTCGGGTCACGCCCGCCATCGGTTCCAGACCAGACAGCGCCGGCGATGAGCGCCATGACCATCATCAGCATGCCTACCCCAGCCTGGGTTCGAAGCTGGGTTTTCAGGAGTTTGGACATGCAAGCCTGCAGGGTCGATGGGGTCAGCCTTGCCAGGGCCGCGGAACGTCCGTTGTGCACGCTGGCTTCAGAATCCAGGGCTGCAGCCGCCCCGGAGGCGCTGCGCCCGGGCCTGCCGGATGGATCCCGCGCGTCATTGCGGCTCCGATTCCGCCAACCCCTGTGCCTGACCCCAGAGGTATCCCTGTGCCCAGTGGATGCCGAGGGTACGCACGCAGTCGCGT
>JAJZDV010000136.1 GCA_021846025.1 Pseudomonadota bacterium | reverse complement strand
TCGGCGCGCAGTTCGGTGAGAAAACGGCTGGGCTCGGGGCTGCGGCTGCTGCGGCCGGCGGCGCGGCGCTTGCGGCAGTGGCTCAGCACCAGGGTCTGGCGCGCGCGTGTCACGCCCACGTACATCAAGCGGCGCTCCTCCTCCAGGCCGGTGTCGGTGAGCGGCCGGTCTTCGGTGAAAAACGGCAGCAGCCCCTCCTCGCACCCGGCCAGCACCACATGCTGCCACTCCAGGCCCTTGGCGGCGTGCAGGGTGGAGAGGGTGATGGCGTCCTGCTGGTCGCCACGCTCGGCGAGCTGGGTGATGAGCGCGACCATCTGCGCCATGCGCTTGAGGCTGGCGCCGTCTTCCTCGGCCTTGCGGGTGATCCAGTCGCAGAAGTCGCCCACGTTGCTCCAGCGCTGGCTGGCTTCGCGCTCGTTGTCGGCGGTTTCGCGCAGATGCGCCTCGTAGCCGATGGCCGTGAGCAACTCGCGCAGCAAGGGGCCGGCGGGCTCGGTGCGTTCGCGCCAGTCGATGTCGTGCATCAGGCGGGCGAATTCGCGCAGACCTTCGGCGTGGCGTGCGCCGACGATCCCGGGCAGGGCCTCGCGGAACAGCGCGTCGAACAGCGACACCCTCCACTGCGTGGCGAACGCGCCCAGGCTCTTGAGCGTGGCCGCGCCGATGCCGCGCTTGGGCGTGGTGACGGCGCGCAGAAAGGCGGGGTCGTCGTCGGGGTTGGCCAGCAGGCGCAGGTAGGCGCACACGTCCTTGATCTCGGCACGCTCGAAAAAGCTCTGGCCACCACTGACCACGTAAGGCATGTTGGCGCGGCGCAGCGCCTGCTCGATGGGGCGGCTCTGGTGATTGGCGCGATACAGCACGGCGACGTCCGACAGCTTCGCGCCGCGCCCGCCGCGCAGCGCCTGGATGCGGGCGACGATGCGCTCGGCCTCGTCGTCGTCGCTGTCGGCCTCGCGCACCTCCACCGCGTCGCCCTCGCCGCGGTCGCTCCACAGGCTCTTGGGGTAGAGCTTGGGGTTGGCGGCGATCACCGCATTGGCGGCGCGCAGGATGGCGTTGGTCGAGCGGTAGTTCTGCTCCAGCTTGATGACCTCGAGCGTGGGGTAGTCGAGCGGCAACTGCCGCAGGTTGTCGAGCGTGGCGCCGCGCCAGCCGTAGATGCTCTGGTCGTCGTCGCCCACCGCGGTGAAGCGCCCTTGCGTGCCCGCCAGCAGCTTGAGCAGCCGGTACTGTGCGTCGCTGGTGTCCTGGTACTCGTCCACCAGCAGGTAGCGCAGGCGCGTGTTCCAGCGCTCGCGCACATCGGCGTGCTGCTGCAGCAGGCGCAGCGGCAGCACCATCAGGTCGTCGAAGTCCACCGCCTGGAAGGCGTTGAGCTGCTCGGCGTAGCGCAGCCAGACCTTGGCCGCCTGCGCGTCCTCCGGGGTCTGAGCCAGGCGCGCGGCATCCATCGGGTCGAGCAGCGCGCTTTTCCACTGGCTGATGCGCCACTGCCAACTGCGGGCGAGCCTGGCGTCGGTGGTGCCGCCGGCCTCGCGCAGCAGGCCGCCCACATCGTCGCTGTCGAGGATGGTGAACTGCGGCTTCAAGCCCAGCGCCTGGCCGTCCTCACGCAGCATGCGCACGCCCAGCGCATGGAAGGTGGCAATGACCAGGCCCTGGGCCGCCTTGCGGTCGTCGAGCAGGGCTTTGGCGCGCTCGCGCATTTCCGCGGCAGCCTTGTTGGTGAAGGTGATGGCGGCAATTTCCGTGGGTGCATAGCCGGCCTTGAGCAGGCGCGCGATCTTGTGGGTGATGACGCGGGTCTTGCCACTGCCGGCGCCGGCAATCACCAGGCAAGGGCCGCCGAGATGCGAGACGGCACGTTCCTGGGCAGCGTTGAGCATGGGGGCTTGGGATGGCGCGGGAGCGGATGGGGAAAGCCCCGGCCCGGTTGGCCGGGTTCGGCGCCGGTGTCGCGGCTGGCGGCTGGCGGCTGGCGGCTGGCGGCTAGGGCCGGGACGGCCGCGAACGGTAAGGTTCGTCGGCGGGGATGAAGTCGTGTTCGGCACGGCCCTCGTCGCACCACTGGCGCACCGCCGGCACGTCGAGCACGCGGCGGGCGTAGGCCGCGGCGAAGTCGGGCAGCTTGGGGGCATAGGTGCGAAAGCGGGCGCAGACCGGCGCATAGAACGCATCGGCGGCGCCGAAGGCGCCGAACAGGAACGGGCCGCCACTGGCGCGCAGCGCGCCATCCCACAAGGCGCTGATACGGTCGATGTCACGCTGCACGGCGAGGTTCCAGCCCAGGCCGGGAAGACTGGCTTCGATGTTCATGCCCATCTGCTGGCGCAGATCCTGGAACCCCGCGTGCATGGCCGCGCACAACACCCGGGCGCGAGCGCGCAGCGTGGCGTCGGCAGGCCAGATGCCGTGCTGCGGGAAACGCTCGGCCAGGTATTCGACAATCGCCAGGGTGTCGGGCACGACGAGGTCGTCGTCCAGCAGCACGGGAACGGTCTGTGTCGGCGTGATGGCCGCCAGCGCGGCGGCGAACTCGGGGCTGTCCAGGCGCAGCTTGCGTTCGGCGAAGGCGATGCCGGCGTGGCGCATCAGCACCCAGGGCCGCATCGACCAGGACGAGTAGTTCTTGTTGCCGATGACGAGCGTGAGCATGGGCTGCGCGCCTTCAGCGCCCGGCACTGGTGCGCAGTTGGCTGTAACGCATCTCGGGGTCGCGGCCGGAGAGGTCGTCGGGGGCGATGGTCTCCAGGGCGCAGGGTCGGCTCACGCCGAGTTCGGCGGCGAAGCCCGGAAACTGGCCGCTGGCCACATTGGGCACGCGCATGGAGTCGAGGTTGTCGCGGCTCATCAGCGGCCCGCCGGGGGCGCATTCCAGCAGCAGCGCCATGATTCTGGCCAAGGGCGCGGGCAGCGCGATGACCGCACGGCCACGGCCCTGGTTGATGCCCGCCCACTGGCCCGAGAGCTTGACCAGTTCGGCCAGCGTGTAGCTCTGCGGGCCGGTGAGTTCGTAGGTCTTGCCGATGGTGGCATCGGCCTGCGGACCGATGAGCGCGTGTTGCATGGCTTGCACCACGTCGCCGGCATACACCGGGGCGAAGCGTGCGTTCGCCCCTCCCAGCAGCACCACCGGCAGCAGGCGCTGCAGCCGGACGAACAGGTTGAGGAAGTTGTCGCCGGGGCCGAACACCACCGAGGGCCGCAGAATGGTCCAGCGCAGGCCGTCCTGCGCGCGCACGGCGGCTTCGCCGTCGCCTTTGGAGCGCAGGTACATGGAGGGGCCATGCGGGTCGGCGCCGATGGCACTGACATGCACCAGACGGCTGGCGCCGCTGGCCAGGCAGGCAGCGGCCAGGTTTTGCGGCAGACGCACATGGGCACGGGCGAAGTCGCCGCCGTAGGGCTTGCCGCCGCGGCCGTGAAGCATGCCGACGAGGTTCACCGCGGCGTCCTGCCCCTGCATGAGGCGCTCCAGCGTGGCAGGGTCGAAGGTGTCGATCTGCACCACGTCCACGGTGGGCAGGGGCAGCAGATGCTTGGCCCGTTCGCGCCGCCGCGTGGGCACCAGCACCCGGCAACCCGCTGCGCTCAGGCGCGCCACCAGTTGCGAACCGAGGAAACCCGAGCCTCCGAAAACCACGATGTTCTGCATCGATACCCCTGTGAGGTGATTGTTGCTGTGGGTTGAACGCCAGCGGCCCGTTGCCTGCATCCGCGTGCGGATGCCACCGGTGTCGGCCGGATCCGGGTCGCGGTGCATCAGGGCAGTGCTTCGACGTCGGCTTGCTGCTGCGCTTGCGGCCCCACCTGGCCCAGGCGCGATTTTAAGGATTGCGGCTGGCCGGTGAGCAGCGCCGCGTACACCGTGGCATTGGCCAGCACGTGCTTCACGTAGTCGCGCGTTTCAGGAATGGGAATGTTCTCGGTGAAGATGGCTCCGGACAGGTCGGGCTGGTCGGGCAGGCCCATGTTGCGCCAGCGCGCCGGGCGCCCAGGGCCGGCGTTGTAGCCCGCCGCGGCCAGCGCCTCCGAACCGTCGAAACGCTGCAGCAGCATGTCGAGATAGGCCGAGCCCAGGGTGACGTTGGTGTTGACGTGGGCGATGCGGTCGGGGGTGTAGTCGCCCATGCCGATCTTGTTCGCCACCCAGCGCGCCGTGGCCGGCATGAGTTGCATCAGCCCGTTGGCGCCGACCCAGGAGCGAATGCCGGCGATGAAGCGCGACTCCTGCCGGATGAGGCCGAACAGGAAGGCCTCGTTCACCCCGGTGGATTTCGCCGCAGCACCAATGGCGCCGCGGTAGGGCATGGCGTAGCGCTGCGACCAGTCGACCCCGCCCTTGACGCGCTCGCTGGTGTTGATGCACAGCAGCCAGACCTGCTGGTCGCAAGCCACTTGCGCCGCGGCCTGCAACTGCTCGTTGCTCAAACCGCGCAGGGTGAAGTTCCACTCGCGCACCGCCGGGGTGTAGAGGTTGAGCTGGAACAGCGCGAGCGCGCGCTGGAAACCCGCCTGCCGGATCTGTTCGAGCACCTCCCGCGCCGACGGCGTGGGCAGGCTGGCGGGCAGGCTGATCTTCATGCCCAGCGCCTCGGTGGCCAGTTGACCGTAGTAAGTCCAGGGGTTGGCCACCTGCGCGAACAGCGCCTGGGCCTCGATGGGATGGCCGAGTTCGCGTTGCGCCATGGCGTGCCAATACGTCCAGTCGGGGCGCTGCGCATCGGCCCCGGTGAACTGGCGGCTGGCCTGCTCGACCAGCGCCCAGTCATGCGCCCGCAGGGCCGCGCGCACCATCCATTCCAGGGTGGAATCGGCGGGGCGGTAGTCGGGGTCGATGCGCCGCGCCTGAGAGAACCACATGGCGGCGTTGGGCGCGAGTTGCAGCGCGCCGCTGCGGGCTGCACGGTAGGCGATGGCAGCACGGTCTGCGGTGGGCAGTGCCGTGAAGCTGCCCAGCAGCAGGCGCATGGTCTGTTCCGGGTCCTGCTGCCCCAGGCGCAGGAGTGCCAGCACCAGAAACTGGCGATGCAGGGTGCTGCGCGGCACCCCCTGGCGCGCGTCGTTCAGCACCAGGCGCAAGGGGTTGCGGGCGGCGGCGTCGATGCCTTGCCAGGCGCCGACCGGCAGGTTCGGGGCGAAGCTCAGGGCGGCCTTGAATTGCTCATCCTCGAAAAACCGCCGCAGGCGCAGCCAGAGTTGATGCTGGCTGATCTTGCCTGCCGCCAGCAGGCTGCGCGCGGCGCTGTTGCAGCCCGCGCCGCCGTACTTCTGCTCGGTCCAGAGCTTGAGCACGTCGGCGCTGGTGTCGCGGTTCCGGGTCTCGAACTGACGCTGCAGGTCGTAGCACTGCACCTGCGGGTCGTCGCGCATGATGAAGTCGGGGTAGACCTTGGCAAAGTCGTCCCAGTCCTGGCGCCGGCCGAGTTCGAGCAGCCAGTCGTTGCGCAGGCGGTCGAGCACGTAGGTGTTGGGGTAGCGCTGCGCAAAACGCTCGAAGTCGGCCTGGGTCATGCGCATCAGGTCGGGCTGGGTCGCCCAGTACGCCACCCAGGGCTCGAGCAGATTGCCGCGCAGCTGCGACAGCGCGTCCTGGGCCGGCTTGGGGTCGCCGCGCTGGAAGCCTTGCGAGGCTTGCAGGATGAGCTGGTCGGCGGCGTCGTTGGCGAAAGGCTGGCTGGCCGTCTGCATGGTGTCGGGGGCGCTGGCGGGCATCTGTGCCCGGGCCGTGACGGCAAGGGGCAGGAGGCCCAACGCCAGGCTGAACACCAACGGCCCCAACCGGGACCATCCTCCCCGCCGCCGGAGACGCCTGGGCGAGGGCACAATAGGCAAGACCATGTCGGCAAACTCCATAGACCGAAGCTTAGCGTGAGCCCCTCCCCGCTGATACCCATTCCCCGCGAAAGCGCAGGTGAAGACCGTGCCGCGCTGCGCCGCGCCCTCCTCGCGCAGCGCGAACAACTGCCTGACCGCCGCGCGAAGGAAGCCGCCCTCACCGCCGCCGTGGTGCGCGCCGTCGCAGCGCTCGCACCCCGCTGCCTTGGCGCCTATTGCGCCACGCGCGGCGAGTTCGACCCGATGCCGGCACTGCGGCAACTGGCGCAGACCCTGCCCGACGTGCAATTCGCCTTGCCGGTGGTGGACCCGGCGGCACGGCAGATGCGCTTCATGGCCTGGGCGCCGCACGAGGCGCTGCAAGCCGGGACCTACGGCATTGCCGTGCCGGTGGACCAGAGCCGCAGGGTGGAGCCCGATGCCCTGCTGCTGCCCTGTGTCGGCTTCGCCCCGGCCGGCCTGCGCCTGGGCTATGGCGGCGGCTACTACGACCGCTACCTGGCCGGCCGGGGCGACGT
>JAJZDV010000135.1 GCA_021846025.1 Pseudomonadota bacterium | reverse complement strand
GCAGCAAGAGCCCCTGCGCAAACCAGCGCCCATGCGGCCAGGCGTGCCTTCGTGTTCATCGCTGTTCTCCGGGACCGGGCGGCGGCAAGGGCGTGCCGTAGAGCAACTGGCTTGGGTTGGTCTTGAGGCTGCGAATGAGTTCGGTGAGCTGACTGCTGAGTTGCTGCAGGTTGTCGGTCAGGCGATCGAAGCCCGGCAGCGTGCGATTTTGCAACTGATCCACCGCCTTCGATCCGGCCGCACCGAGCTTGACCGCACCCTGCCCGGCCTCGCGCCAACTTTCGGCCGCCTGATCCATGGCCGCCAGGGTGATTTGCAGGTGTTGCGTGGTCGCCGTCAGCCTGGTCAGCAACTCGATGCCCTGGCCGGTGAGCTTTTGGCCCTGGGCGCCCATCGCCACCAGTTCCTGGCTGGACTGGCGCAGATTGGCCAGTGTTTGCACGATGTCCTGGCGGTGTGCGTCCAGGGTCTGCGCCAGGCTGGCAACGTGGGACAGACTCTGGCCGATGGCCTCGATATTCTGGTTGCTCAGCAGCAGATCAAGGCGGCTGGCGATTTTGGACAGCGTGATGGTGGCGTCATTCAGGCCACCTTCCAGCCGCGAGAAGACCGAGGGCGCGTAGCGGATGACGGGGTAAGGCTGGCCGGGACGCGCCTTCAGCGGCGTGGGTGAAGCGCCCCCACTCAGGTTGAGCACCGATAGCCCGGTGACGCCTTGCGGGCTCAATTGGGCAACCGTATCGGCCCGCACCGGGACGTTCCTGTCGATGTCGACGCGGATACGGATCAACGTGGGATTGCTCGGATCGATCCCGATCGAATGCACCTGCCCCACCTTGACGCCACGGTAGAGCACATTGCTGGAGTCCCGCAGCCCGTTGACGTTATCGGTGGCGAAAATGACATAGGGCGTGGTGTTGCCCTGCTTGTGACCCGCGGCCAGCCACCAGACTGCACCGCCCAGCATCAACCCGAGCAAGACGACGAACACGCCCACGGCGGTGTAATTGATCTTCGACTCCATCATGCGACTCCGCTGCGGCAAACAATCGTGCTCATGGTGCTCATGATGCTCATGGTGCACCCGCTCCCCACGCCATCTTGGCCGCGTCCGGCGCGGCTTGCAGCGGGTGCAAAAAGGCGAGCGAGCGGCCCTCGCGAAAATAAGCCACCAGTTCCGGTTCGTCGCGCTGCGCCAGCTCGGCGGCCGGACCCAGCGCCAGCACGCGCTTGCGGGCGAGAAAGGCCACGGTGTCGCTGCCATGCCAGATGGAGTCGAGGTCGTGCGTGGCTTGCAGTATGGTGAGTCCGAGCAGGTCGCGCAATTCCCGCACGAGTCGGTCGAACGCCGAGGCGCCGACGGGGTCCAGGCCCGATGTGGGCTCGTCCAGCACCAGCAGCTCCGGGTCGAGCGCCAGCGCCCGTGCCAGCGCTGCACGCTTGACCATGCCGCCGGACAGCTCGGCTGGATACTTGTGCGCGGCGTCCGGCGGCAGCCCGGCGAGACGCAGCTTCAGCATGCCCACGTCGGCCAGGTCGGTGCGTTCCACCGCACCATGCTCGCGAATGGGCAACAGCACATTTTGCAGCACGGTCAGGCCCGTGAACAACGCGCCGCCCTGGAACAGCACGCCAATGCGCTGACGCAGGCGTTGGCGTGCCGCATGCTGCACCGCCTGCACATCTTGGCCGAAGAGGCGCAGATTGCCGCCCTGTGGCGCGCGCAGCAGAATGAGTGTGCGCAGCAACACGGTCTTGCCCGTGCCCGAGCCACCCACCAGGGCCATGATGCAGCCACGCGGAATGGCCAGGTTCAAGCCCTCGTGCACCACGTTGTGGCCAAAGCGGTTGACGATGCCGCTGGCTTCGATCACCGGGTCTGTGCCGTTCATAGCCCGAGAAGGTTGTAGAGAATGGAAAACCCGGCATCGATCACGATCACCAGGAAAATGGCCTGCACCACGGCCACCGTGGTGGCGCGGCCCACGCTGGCGGCACTGCCCGAGACCCGAAGCCCCTGCATGCAGCCGACCAGCGCGATGATCACGGCGAACACCGGCGCCTTCGCCAGACCAAGCATCAAGGTCTGGACCCCGACCACCTGGGGAATGCGCGCCAGGTATTCATTCCACGGCACCCCATAGCCGGCCGAAGCCACGACGCCGCCGCCGATCAACCCCATGCCATCGGCAAACAGCGACAGCAACGGCAGGGTGATGATCAGGGCGACGACTTTGGGAAACACCAGCATCTCGAACGGCGACAAGCCCAGGGCCTGCAGCGCGTCGATTTCCTCGGTGATGCGCATGGTGCCGAGTTGCGCGGTGTACGACGAGCCGGTGCGCCCTGCCACCAGAATGGCCGCCAGCAAGGGACCGAGTTCACGCAGGGTGATGATGGCCACCAGGTTGACGATCAGAATGTTGGCGCCGTAGGTGGCCAGCGTGGCGCCGCCCTGGTAGGCCATGACCATGCCGATGAGAAACGACAGCAGACCGACGATGCCCAGGGCGCGCAGCCCGGCAGCATCGATTTCGGCCACCACCTCGCGCCAGCGGATGCGCCAGAAGGTGAGCAGCAGGGGCAAGCCGCGCCACACCAACTCGCCCAGGAAGGCGAGGAATTCGCGGCCCTCGCGCGCAGCGGCAACCGCAGCACGGCCGATGTCGCCGAGCAGTCCGGCATGCGCCCTGGGCTGCGGCTGCGGGACCGGCGCGGCACGGGCCAGCACCATATCGAGCAACTGGCGGTGGGCCGGGGTGAGCGCGCGGCGATCGACCACGGTGCCGGCATCGGACCAGACCTTCAGGCGGCGTCCGAGCACGAGGGCGCCGGCCGTGTCGAGTTGCAGGTGCTCCACGGCTGCGGGTTCGGCCCCGGGCATGGACCGGATGGCGCCATCGGATGCGGCCTCGATGGCGGCGTCTCCCGCCGCCAAGACGCGCACCGTGGCGCAGCCCGCCGGCAGCTGGAGCGCCGGGACCGGATCCAGCCCATGCACCGTCCAGGCTCCACCCAGGATCAGCCAGCATGTGTCCGGCGCATCGCCAGCGCACCACAACGCGCGCGCTGATGCCCGGACAGGCGGGTGCTCAGGCGGCGACATGCGATGAGCGCCGCCTGCCATGCCGCCCTCCGGCACGGAACAGGCCGCTTGGATCGACGCTTGGCATGGCGATGAGACCGGCGAGAGGATGGAGGCGAACGGCTGTTGGCCTCGCGATCTCAGCGCAGGGCGCCGAACACCTTGCCGATGAGGGCACTTCCCGTGCCGACGGGGTCGCTGCGGATGGCCTTTTCTTCGTCACCAATGGCCTGGTAGAGCCGGTTCAGCGCCTGTTGCGTGACGTAGCTGTCGATGTTCGCCTGGTCAGCACTCACCAGTCCGAACTGCGCGGCCTGGCTGGCGTATCGGTCATAGGTTTGCGCCAGTCCGACCTGGGCCGTGGCCTGGCGCACGATGGGCAGGAACTTCTGCGTCAGCGGTGCCTCGGTCTTGCGCTTGAAGTAGAGGGTCGCAGCCTCGTTGCCGCCGGTGAGAATCCCCTTGGCGTCGGCAATGCTCATGCTCTTGACGGCGTTGACCAGCAAACTCCTGGCCTCGGGCACGGCGGCCTCGGCGGCCCGGTTGATGGCCAGGTCAAGCGCGTCCGCCTGCGAACCCATGCCGGCCATGCGCATCAAACTGCTGGCTTTTTCCAGCGCCGGCGGCAGCGGAATGCGCCATTTCGGGCTGCCGTAGAACCCATTGGCGCGCCCCAGGGAGCTGACGGCCGTGTCGACCCCGTGCGACAGTGCGGCCTTCAAGCCCTGCCCGACCTCGCCCGAGCTCAGAGCCGCCAGCGCCGGCGTGCCGGTGAATGCGCCCTGCCCCATGGCGCCGCTATCGGCCTGCGGTGCCGCCTGTTGCGCCGCGCCCGGCTCGGCTTGCTTGAGGGCGCCGCCGAGCTGGTTTTGCAGGTCGCCGAGATTGAAGGCTGCAGCGGCACCAGCGCTGCTCAGCAGCACGACCACACCCAGAACATGCTTGTGCTTGAACATCGAACATTCCTTGAAGGTTGCAGTGACGGCAGGAGAGCTCGCCGCAGCGTTCAGCCTTGCGCCGCCGGCGTGGCGCGCAGCACTTCATCGAGCGTGGTGCTGCCTTCGGCCACTTTCAGGGCGCCAGCCAGCCGCAACGGACGCATGCCGTCCTTCACCGCCTGCTGACGCAGTGCATCCAGCGGCGCGGCAGCGGCGACCAGCGCCCGCAAGGCGGGACTGAACACCAGCAATTCGTACAGCCCGACGCGGCCGAGGTACCCGGTGTTGCGGCATTCCAGACAGCCCACCGGCTTGTAGGGCGACACTCGGGTGCTGGGCTTCCAGGGTGTCACGGCCTGCTGGAAGGTGGCCTGGTCGAACGCATCGTCGGGCTGCTTGCAATGCGTGCACAACGTGCGCACCAGGCGCTGTGCCAGCACGCCGAGGAAGGTTGCGCTGACCAGGTAGGGCGCCACGCCAAGTTCGAGCAGGCGGGCAATGCTGCCGGGCGCGTCATTGGTGTGCAGGGTGGACAGGACGAGGTGGCCGGTGAGAGCCGCCTGTACCGCCATGTCGGCCGTCTCGCGGTCGCGAATTTCACCGACCATGATGATGTCGGGATCTTGCCGCATCAGGGCCCGCAGGCCATCGGCGAAGCCGATGTCAAGGCCGGCCTGCACCTGCATCTGGTTGAAGGCGGGCTCGACCATCTCGATCGGGTCTTCCACCGTGCAGACATTCACCTCATCGGTCGCCAGACGCTTGAGCGTGGAATACAGCGTGGTGGTCTTGCCGCTGCCGGTGGGCCCGGTGACCAGCACGATGCCGTGCGGGCGGTTGGTGAGTTCGTTCCAGCGCGCGCCCTCGGCGCTGGGAAAGCCCAGGGCAGCCATGTCGCGCAGCACCACGTCGGGGTCGAAAATGCGCATCACCAGTTTTTCGCCGAAGGCCGTGGGCAACGTGGACAGGCGCAACTCGATTTCGTCGCCCGTGGGCCGACGGGTCTTGATGCGCCCATCCTGCGGACGGCGCTTTTCCACCACGTCCATGCGTCCCAGCAGCTTGACGCGGCTGGTCATGGCGTTCATCACCGAAGGGGGCAGCTGATAGACCGTTTGCAGCACCCCGTCGATGCGAAAGCGGATCACCCCCAGTTCGCGCCTCGGCTCCAGATGGATGTCGGAAGCACGCTGCTCGAAGGCGTATTGCCACAGCCAATCGACCACCTGCACCACGCCTGCGTCGTTGGCATCGAGAGCACGGCCGCTCTTGCCCAGTTCCACCAACTGCTCGAACTGGTTGACTCCGCCCATGCCCGCCGTGGCGCTGTTCTTGTGCGCCTGGCGCACCGAACGCGCAAGGTTGAAGAACTCGATGGTGTAGCGCGTGATGTCCACCGGGTTGGCCACGGCCAGATGGATGGGCCGGCGCAGCATGCGCTCCAGTTCGGCTTTCCACCCCAGGTCGAAGGGCTCGGCGGTGACGATGGTCACACCCAGGGCGTCGGCTGCCACCGGCAGGATGCGATGGCGCTCGGCGTAGTTGAGCGAGATCAGATCGCCGATCTTGCCGATGTCCACTTTCAGCGGGTCGATGCGCACCAGGGGCATGTCGGCGCGTCCGGCCAGCCAGGCGGTGAGCAGGTCGAGATCCAGCGCCTTGGCGTCGGCCACGCGCGTCAGCCCGGCATTGGCCACCTTGTGCAGCACGTGCAGCCGCTCGCTGGCATGGGCGCAGCGGTCCAGCCCCTGGCGCAGCCCGGCATCGTCGATGAGCGTGTCGTCGTGCAGCCAGTGCAGCACGTCGCGCCAGTCCAGCGGCCCATGCATCGCGCGCGGCGCGCTCTTGGGCTCGGACCGGGAATGAGCCTCAGCCTTGGGTGTTGCTGGCCTGGATGCTTGCATGCCCTGAGTGTAGAGCCTGGTTGAGGTCCGGCTGGGGCATCGAGCACCCGCTGGCGATCAAGCCATGACGGGCGAACACCAACCGCCAGGCCTCCAGCTTGCGCGTCAAGCTCCACGTCGCATTCGCCGGGCTGGTGGACGGCAGGCGGTAGCAGGCCGGAGCAAGGTTCGCGGTGAGCCGCATCATCCGCGCCGATTCGCCGCCGTTGTGCGCTATGGCCTGCAGCCGCGGCAAGCGCGCCACCAACCCGGGTAAATCGTTCGGCTGCGCCCGGACGATGGCGGCATCGAGACTGCCCTCGCGCTCGCAAGTGGCGTACACATCCCAGATCCCCAGGCCGCGATCCAGCACCGCCTGCAGCCGTGCGGCGGCGTCGAGCCGCATCAAGTCCAGTTCGAACAAGGCGGAGAGCAGGGGCCAGAACTGGTTGCGCGGATGGGCGTAATACTGCCGCGCCTGCAGCGACGCCCGACTCGGGAAACTGCCGAGCAGCAGCAAGCGGGTCTGCGCCCCGACCGCTGGCGGCAGGCCCTGCAAACGGGTTGGTGGAGGAAGCATCGTGCAGCCGAGCGTGGACAAGAGGCGGTCGGACATG
>JAJZDV010000134.1:151-6667 GCA_021846025.1 Pseudomonadota bacterium | reverse complement strand
AAAAAACCGCCCGAAGGCGGTTTTTTCATGGGCCGGCGTTGGCTCAATGCATTTCGCCGCGGATGTAGAGCGGACCTTTGAGGCTGGCCACATAGGCGGCGATGTCGTGCAGTTGCTGCGCGTCGTACTGCGCCACCATGCCACCCATGATGGGGTTGTTGCGGCCGTACAGCGGAGTCTGGTGTTTGGCCTGGTATTGCTGCAGCGCGTGGAACAAGTAAGACTCGTACTGGCCAGCGATGATGGGGTAGTTGGGGGCGACGGGCTTGTCGAGACCGGCGCCGTGGCAGGCGATGCAACCGCCCTTGTTGACCAGTTCCTCGCCCTTCTTGATGTCGGCTGCGTGCGCGGCACCGACGCATGCCAGGGCCAAGGCGGCCAGGGACAGTTTTGCGAACATGCGGTTCATCTGGGCGTTCCTCACTTGACGCTCACGCCCTTGGGCAGGGCGTAATAGGCGGCGATGTCGGCCATTTCCTTGTCGGTCAGGGAACTGGCGATGGCTTTCATGGTCGGGTTGCGGCGCGCACCGCTGCGGTAATCCTGCAAGGCCTGCACGATGTAGCCCGCGCTCTGGCCATTCAGCATGGGCACGTAGTACACCTCGGGAAAGTCGGCTTTGTAGCCGCCACCCACGTTGTGGCAGCCTTCGCACATGAAGATCTTGCTTTTGCCGGCCGCAGCATCACCCGTGACGGTTTGGGCTTGTGCGCCAGCAGCAAGCAAAAGCGAAACCGCAAATATCAGCTTTTTCATCGCAGGCTTGGAGGTCATGGAAGGGAAAGGAACCATCAAGGAGCACGATTATAGGGAGCCAGGTCGCATCATTCGGCCCTGAAACATGGCCGAGTGGACGTTCTGCACACAATTTGATCGCGCGCAGTGTGGCGTGGTGAGCAAACCGATGCAATGGCAACGAAACGTGACCCACCGCCATCCAGTCTGCACGCGGCACCAGCCTGCCGCGCGCTCGCGGGTTGTGCGCACGACCCCACCCCGCGATGCGTTGCTGCAAGAATGCGGTGCCATCACCAACCACCATTTCACCCCTCACAGGAGCAAGCATGGGTTCATCGATGTATTTGCTGGCTTTGGCGGCGCTGCAAGGCGTGACCGAGCTCTTTCCCATTTCCAGCCTGGGCCACAGCATCCTGGTTCCCGCCCTGTTGCATTGGCCCATCGACCGCGAGGCCGACTGGTTCCTGCCCTTCGTCGTGGTGTTGCACCTGGGCACGGCCACGGCGCTGCTGCTGTATTTCTGGCGCGACTGGGTTGAACTCATCGGCGGCTGGCTTCGCGCCGGTGGCCGTCCCGGCAACCCGCAGGCCCGCACCTTGTGGTTGCTGGTGGTGGGGACCATTCCCGCGGGCCTGCTGGGCCTGCTGCTGGCGCACAAGATCAAGGCGCTGTTTGGCGGCTTCAGCTTTGCCGCCGTGGCGCTGATGCTCAATGGCGTGCTGTTGATCGCGGGCGACTTCGTCAAGAAGCGCCGTGCGACCCAGGAACTGTCCAGCTTGAGCTTTCCGCGCGCGCTGCTGGTGGGCGCAGCCCAGGCGCTGGCCTTGATTCCGGGTTTCTCACGCTCCGGCGCAACCTTGGTGACTGGCCTGGGCACAGGGTTGAACTACGAGGCATCGGCTCGCTTCTCCTTCCTCCTGGCCACGCCCATCATCGCCGCTGCCGGCCTGCTGGAAGTTCCCAAGCTGCTGCATGCCAGCATGCCCCCGGGCTTGCTGGGAGTCATCCTCGCAGCCGGTGTGCTCTCAGGCCTGTGCGCCTGGTTGTCCACCTGGTTTTTGATGCGCTGGTTCCACGGTCACGAGGTCAAGGCTCTGCGCCCTTTTGGCATCTACTGCCTGGCATTCGGGGCCTTGGCGCTGTTCATCGGCTGAAACGGCCCAGCCGCGCGCTCGTGCCGCAAGGGCTAGCCCGAGCGCAGCAGGCCACGCAGGACCGGCAGTTGACGGCGGCTGATGGGCAAGGTCTCGGCCAGGCCGCGCACCCGCACCACCCAGTCGGCGTTGTCATCGGCCGTGCCGGCGGCCGGCGCGGCAACGCGGTCCAGCCCGGCGATGGCTTCGACTGCGACCAGGGCACTGCGGTGCGTGCGCACGAAGCGTGTGGCGTGACGCTGCTCCAGTTCGCCGAGCGGCGTGTCGATGAGGTGATGCCGCACGGCGGTACGCACCAGGGTGTATTTGTTGTCGGAGCGAAAGTACAGCACCTCGGCCAACGGCACGCGCAGCACGGCGCCGCGTTCAACCACGGCCAGACTGGGCGTTTCCTCCGCAGCATGCGCCGGGTCGGTATGCGGCATGCCACCGCGCACCATGGGCCGCACGCGCTCGAGGGCCTGGGCCAGACGCTCGCGCCGCACCGGTTTGGTCAGGTAGTCGACCGCCGCATGGTCGAACGCGGCAAGCGCATGTTCGTCGTGGGCGGTGACGAACACCACGGCGGGCAAAGCCGCTGCATGCGGGCGGCGGCGCACCAGATCGGCGGCCAGGTCAAGACCGCTGGCGCCGGGCATCTGGATGTCGAGCAGCAGCAACTGGTAGCTGCCGTGCTGCATCAGTTGCCGCGCGCTGGCGACGTCGGCCGCTTCGTCCACCTTGCAGCCAGTGCACTCGGGCAATTCGTCCAGCAGGCGCCGCAGGCGCGTGCGCGCAAGGGGTTCGTCGTCAACGATGAGGATGTTCATAGCGGCAAGCGAATGCGCACGCGGTAGCGCGGGGGGTCGAGCCCATCGACCCGTCCGTGGCGCAGGTCGGCGGTGATGTCGTAGAGCAGGCGCAGGCGCTGGGTGATGTTCGACAGCGCCACGCGCGTGCCCTGGCCGGAGCAGCCTTCGCGTGGCACGTAGTCGTTGACCACGCCGATTTCCAGCATGCCCGCGCGCGGAGTCACCCAAACGTCGATCTGGCAGGGCCCGGCGCAGGATTCCACGCCGTGGCGCACCGCGTTTTCCACCAGTGGCTGCAGGGTCAGTGCCGGGATGCGCAAGCCTTCCAGTCCGGGCTCGACGGCCCATCGCACCTGCATCCGGTCGCCAAAGCGCACCGCCTCGATGCCGAGATAGCGCCGAGCCAGATCCACCTCCTCGGCCACCGTGCTCAGCGTGCCGGGGCGGCTGACGGTGGCGCGAAACAGTTCGGCCAGATCGTCCAGCACCTCTTCGGCCTGTTGCGGCTGCTCGCGCACCAGGGCGCTGGCAGCATTGAGCGCGTTGAACAGGAAATGCGGCCGGATGCGTGCCTGCAATTCGTCCAGCCGGGCCTGCACCGTGGCCGGCGTGAGCGCCTGCGCGCGTAACCCGAGGTAATGCAGAAACACGGTTGCCAGCGCAGCTCCGACCAGGGCGCTGCGCCAGTCCGGCATGCCACCGCCCTCGCCCAGGGCAAGCACGGAGCCCACCAGGGCTTGGGCCATCCAGCCCGAGGCCGCACCAGCCACGATGCCCACGGCCAGGCGCCAGAAGGTGCCCAGGCGGCGCCAACTTCGGCGCGACAGGCACATGAAGCTCAGCCAGATGGCTGCTGCCGGCTCGGCCACCGCCACGCCTTGCAGCAAGGGCCCCCACCATTGCTCGGGACGGGGGCCCGCAGCCAGCGCCAGCAGGAGGACCACGGCATTCACCAAAATGTAGGCGCGTATGGCGGTGCCCGCATTGCAGGCATCGGGCAGCAGTGGCGCCGGCAGGGACTGCGGCATCGGTGTGGAACCACCCGCGCTCAATACAATCCCCA
The DNA here is from genome assembly GCA_021846025.1 of Pseudomonadota bacterium. Lineage (GTDB taxonomy): Bacteria > Pseudomonadota > Gammaproteobacteria > Burkholderiales > Burkholderiaceae_C > Thiomonas_A. Next base: position 2,921 of record JAJZDV010000134.1, on the reverse strand, counting down.
GTCGTTCGTCTTTGTTGTCACGCCATCCCCCATGAGTTCACCCCTCGAGCGCAAGCAGCAGGCCTGGTCGGCCCTCTTTTCCGAGCCGGTCGACGCGCTGGTGCAACGTTACACGGCTTCGGTCGGATTTGACCAGCGTCTGGCACGTTTTGACATCCGGGCATCGCTCGCGCACGCCCGGATGTTGGCTGCGCAACACATCATCGGCGCGCAGGACCTTGCCGACATTGAGCGCGGCATGGCGCAGATCGATGCCGACATCGTTGCCGGCCGCTTCGTCTGGAAGCTGGAACTGGAGGACGTCCACCTCAATATCGAGGCGCGCCTGACACAGCTCGTGGGCGACGCCGGCAAACGCCTGCACACCGGTCGCAGCCGCAACGACCAGGTGGCAACCGACATCCGGCTGTGGCTGCGCGACGCCATCGACCGCATCCAGGCGGCGCTCAAGAGTCTGCGAACGGCTCTGGTGGATGTCGCCGAAGCGCATGCAGAGACCCTCATGCCCGGCTTCACCCATTTGCAAGTGGCGCAGCCGGTGACTTTCGGCCATCACATGTTGGCCTATGTCGAAATGTTCGGACGCGATGCTGAACGTCTGCTCGATTGCCGCCGTCGCACCAACTGTTTGCCGCTGGGTGCTGCGGCACTGGCCGGCACCAGCTATCGTCTGGACCGATTGATGGTGGCGAACGAGCTCGGCTTTGAGAGCATCGCGCAGAACTCGCTCGACGCGGTGAGCGACCGCGACTTCGCCATCGAGTTCTGCGCCGCTGCGGCGCTGATGATGGTGCACATCTCGCGCCTGAGCGAAGAGCTGGTGCTGTGGATGTCGCCGGCCTTCGGCTTCATCGATCTCCCCGACCGTTACTGCACCGGTTCGAGCATCATGCCGCAGAAAAAAAATCCGGACGTGCCCGAACTCGCACGCGGCAAGACCGGCCGCGTGGTCGGCCACCTCACCGCGCTGCTGGTCTTGATGAAGGGTCAGCCCCTGGCCTACAACAAGGACAACCAGGAAGACAAAGAACCGCTGTTCGATACGGCCGACACCCTGCACGACACCCTCACCCTGTTTGCCGACATGGTGCGAGGCATCCGTGTGAATGCCGACGCCATGCAAGGCGCTGCGCTCAAGGGCTACGCCACGGCCACGGATCTTGCGGACTATCTGGTGAACAAAGGCCTGGCTTTTCGCGACGCCCACGAGGTGGTGGCCCATGCGGTGCGCACCTGCATCCAGGCCGGACGCGACCTCGGCACGATGAGCCTGGCCGAACTGCAGGCCCTGCACCCCGCCGTGCAGGGCGACGTTGCCCAAGTGCTGACGCTGCAGGGCTCGGTGCAATCGCGTGACATCCTTGGCGCCACATCACCCCGTCAGGTACGGGCGCAAATTGCACGGCTGCGGGCGGATTGGGCAGCGTGAATCTGCCCAACTGAGCATCGCCATCACCCACGGCCCAGGCGCGCGCTGCCGACTCAGGTCTTGGGCAGGGTCACGCCCTGCTGCCCCTGGTATTTGCCGCCACGGTCCTTGTAGCTGGTCTCGCACACCTCATCGCTCTCGAAGAACAGCACCTGGGCACAGCCCTCGCCAGCGTAGATCTTGGCCGGCAGCGGCGTGGTGTTGGAGAACTCGAGGGTCACATAGCCTTCCCATTCAGGCTCGAAGGGCGTGACGTTGACGATGATGCCGCAGCGCGCATAGGTGCTCTTGCCCAGACAGATGGTGAGCACGTTGCGCGGGATGCGGAAATACTCCAGCGTGCGCGCCAGGGCGAAACTGTTCGGCGGAATGATGCAGACCTCGGCCTCGATGTCGACGAAGCTGCGTTCATCGAAATTCTTCGGGTCAACCACCGTGCTGTGCACATTGGTGAAGACCTTGAACTCGGGCGCACAGCGGATGTCGTAGCCATAGCTGCTGGTGCCGTAGCTGACGATGCGATGTCCGTCAGGCGCATGCCGCACCTGTTGCGGCTCGAACGGCTCGATCATGCCGTGCTCGCGCGCCATGCGGCGGATCCAGCGATCGGATTTGATGCTCATGCTTTGGGCCCTTGCCTTCAGTCAGTGAAACCAGTGCATGCTGCGGACGCCTGGCTCGCATCCGCAGCCCTCATTGGAGCCGGTGTTTCGTGCGGCGCACATCACAGCCAGGCGGATGGATCCATCGGACCCACTCGGCACTTGCATCGGCTTTGGCAGAGGCCTCAGGATGGGCTTCGCCTGATCTGCAGGCCTCCACACGGTCATCGGTTTGCAGCGTGACGTTTGCCATGTTCGCTTCACATTCCGGCGTGTTCCATGCAGAAAACAGCAACCGGTCAACACCGTGAACGGGAGTGCGCAGCCGTTTCGTACCAGGGTTGCGCGACACAGACGTCGAGGCCACCCTGCAGGCCATGCCCAAAAGGTGGCCCGGTCGTCTGCCGTATGCGGTACGCAAGCTTCTCCGATCGTGGCTCGTGTCGTCAAGCCAAGTTGAGGCTGTCCATGCGTAAAAAAACCTGGGCACAGGGCCCAGGTTTTCATGCTCGCCGAAAACTCAGGGCTTGTCGCCGGTGGGGAATGGCCACGCAGCTTGAGGGCTGAGCGCGGTTTTCGCCGCAGGCGCAGGCTCCTTCTTCGCCGGAGCGGCCTTCTTCGCCGGAGCGGCCTTCTTCGCCGGAGCGGCCTTCTTCGCCGGAGCGGCCTTCTTCGCCGGAGCGGCCTTCTTCGCCGGAGCGGCCTTCTTCGCCGGAGCGGCCTTCTTCGCCGGAGCGGC
>JAJZDV010000134.1:0-141 GCA_021846025.1 Pseudomonadota bacterium | reverse complement strand
CCTTCTTCGCCGGAGCGGCCTTCTTCGCCGGAGCGGCCTTCTTCGCCGGAGCGGCCTTCTTCGCCGGAGCGGCCTTCTTCGCCGGAGCGGCCTTCTTCGCCGGAGCGGCCTTCTTCGCCGGAGCGGCCTTCTTCGCCGGGG
>JAJZDV010000133.1 GCA_021846025.1 Pseudomonadota bacterium | reverse complement strand
CACCGCTTCCGCCATATATTCAACAAAATCAATAATTTATAGATTTTTTGGTTTTGTCCCATATAGAAGCCCACAACAAATAGGGCATCGGCACGGCGAAAACGACCAAGGAACGCCATGCAAGTCAAGTCCATTGCAGAACAGCTTTTCTTTACTACAGTGCGTATCGACACGGTGGCGGCGCATGGTGGACAGGGTTCCGGCACTGGCTTCTTTTTCTCTCACAAGATCGGTGAGCAGAGCTTTCCTTTCGTGGTCACGAACAAGCATGTCGTGATGGGCATGCGCGAAGGTGCGTTGTCGTTCCTTCAGCGCAAAGACTCGTTGCCTACGTTGGGAAATGGCTTTCGGCTGGGCATTCAGGATTGGCCGCAAGCGTGGTTTGGGCACCCAGACCCCGACATTGATATTGCCATCTGCCCATTTGCCCCACTCGAAGAACACATCAAGCAACAGCACAACGTCGATCTGTTCTACCGCTACGTTTCGAGCGACATGATTGCGACGCCACAGGAGGTCGCGGAACTGGATGCGGTGGAATCCGTCACCTTCATTGGCTACCCGAACGGCATCTGGGACAGCAAGAACCTTCTTCCCGTCGCGCGCCGTGGCACTACCGCCAGTCCTATTGAAGTTGATTTTGAAGGCACGCCGCGATTTCTTATTGATGCGTCAGTGTTCGGCGGGTCTAGCGGTAGCCCTGTGTTCATTCTGAATCAAGGTTCGTGGGCAACAAAGGATGGCGGAACGGTAATCGGCTCACGCATTCATTTCGTCGGTGTCATTGCTGCCGTGTTCTTTCGTACCCACCTGAACACTATCGTTGCAGTGCCGATTCCAACGCAGGTGCAACCGATGGCACAACAACAGGAAATGATTGACCTTGGTATCGTCTTCAAGGCGCACACTGTCGTAGAAACCATCGAAGCTTTTTTGAAAGCTCGCAACGTAGATACGTCGAACCCGACCGTCCAGTGACAAAAAAACCGGTACTAGGCCGGGCAAAAGTCCCCCAATGGCACTTGGGTTCGGTCAGACCTGAACGCGCTTCGCAGCTTGGGCCGCAACGGTTGGCAGGTAGAAGCTTCCGCGAACGGGGACAATGGAGGCTCAAAAACCAACAAAATAGCCCACAGTTTTAGTGTGGGCTATTTTGTTTAAATTGTTGATTTTAAAGGATATTTCTTGGAGGCGGGGGTCGGAATCGAACCGGCATAGACGGCTTTGCAGGCCGCTGCATAACCACTCTGCCACCCCGCCAAGGGTAGGCTGCTTCACGAAAGGTTGGAGTGGACGCACACGCCGCGAAACTGCATGTTCAAGCAACTGCGTTGCAGGCTGTGATGCCTGGTTGCTGCTGGCGTACCAATCTGGATTCTCGCCGAAAAAAAAGGGAAGTGCTGGGCTTCCCTTGTTCGGAACATCGACGATCGCATTCGTGATTTGGAGCGGGAAACGAGGCTCGAACTCGCGACCTCAACCTTGGCAAGGTTGCGCTCTACCAACTGAGCTATTCCCGCGAAACAGAAAATAATAACGCAAAAATATGCACTGTCAACTGCAGGCTCAGGCCTCATATTGACGCCGCCAGGCCCCCGACGACAGCATGCATGCCTGCGTCAACATGCAGCACTTCGGCGGTGATGCCGCTGGCCAGATCCGACAACAGGAAGGCGCTTGCATTGCCGACCTGCTCAATGGTGACATTGCGTCGCAAGGGTGTGCTGGCTTCGTTGAACTTGAGCATCTTGCCAAAGTCGGCAATGCCCGAAGCCGCGAGAGTCCTGATCGGACCGGCGCTCACGCCGTTCACACGCATGCCGCGCGGGCCGAGCGATTCGGCCATGTAGCGCACGGTGGCCTCGAGCGCAGCTTTGGCCACACCCATGGTGTTGTAGTTGGGCACGACGCGCTCGGCGCCGAGATAGGTCATGGTGATGAGTGAGGGTGAATGACCTGCTGCTGCGCTGGCTTGGAGCATTGGCAATGCGGCTTTCGCCAGCGCCGGAAAGGAGTAGGCAGAAATATCGTGCGCGACACGAAAACCCTCACGGGTCAGGCCGTCGATGAAGTCGCCGGCAATGGCTTCGCGCGGTGCAAAGCCGATGGAGTGGACCAGGCCGTCGAGTTGCGGCCACTGCGCGCCGAGTTCGCGGAACAGGGCGTCGATCTGGGCATCGTCGGCCACGTCGCAGGGAACAATGAGCTGACTGCCGAACTCCGCAGCGAAGCCCTTGGTGCGATCCTGGAAGCGTTCCCCGACGTAGGTGAAGGCGAGTTCGGCACCCTCGCGATGGCACGCTTGCGCAATGCCGTAAGCGATGGAACGGTTGGAGAGCAAGCCCGTGATCAGGATGCGTTTGCCAGCGAGAAAGCCCATGAGGTGTCCTGTGGATGCGTGTCGAGGAAGGAAGTCGCTGCGGGGGCAGATGCGGACTCGGATGCGCGTGAAAGTCTGCGTTCTGTCCTGCGACCTGGCGATGCGGCAGAATTCTCGCATGGCCCACGCACTCAGCCTCAACCGTCGCACACTCTTGCAATCCCTCGGGCTGGCGCTTGCGCCCTGGGCCGTGGATGCCGAATCTGCAACGCCAGACGCCGCAGCCCTGGCCTTGTATGACCAACCCAAATACCCGCCCGGATTTACGCATTTCGACTACGTGAATCCGAATGCTCCTCTTGGGGGAAGCCTCTGGCTGACCCCGCCCTCGCGTGCTGGCAGCTTCGACAAGCTCAATCCATTTACCTTGCGAGGCACGGCGCCACCGGGGATCACGACCCTGATGTTCGAATCGTTGATGACGTCGAGTTGGGACGAGCCCAACAGCGTGTACGGCTTGCTGGCCGATGACGTGGAACTGGCTTCCGATCGGCGTTCGGTCCGGTTTCGTCTGAACGTGGCGGCACGTTTCGTCGATGGCGATCCAGTGACCGCGGACGATGTGCGCCACAGCTTCGATACGCTCGTTGGCCCCTACGCATCACCGAGCATCAAGGTTCAGTTTGCCGACGTGGCACGGGTCGTGGCGGAAGACGTGCGGCATGTGCGATTCGACTTCAGGCGAGCCAACCATGAACTGCCCTTGATCGTCGCCGGCTTGCCTGTGTTCTCGCGTCGATGGGGCGCCGGCAAACACTTTGACGATGTGATCAACGAGCCACCCATCGCCTCTGGCCCCTACAGCATCGAGCGCACCTCGCAAAACCGTGACATCGTCTACGCCAGGCGCCCGAACTACTGGGGCTGGAGCTTGCCGACGCGCCGTGGTCAATACAACTTCTTGCGCATCGGCTTCAAGCTCTACCGTGATGAAACCGCACGCCTGGAGGCCTTCAAGGCGGGTGATTTTGACCTGATCCAGGAGTTCATCGCCAAGAACTGGGTGCGGCAATACACCGGGCCGGCCTTCGCGAGTGGCGAGCTCGTCAAGCGCGCATTTCCCGACCACAACCCGGCGGGTTTCCAGGGGATGGTTCTGAATCTGCGCCGACCGCTGTTCCAGGACATACGGGTGCGTCATGCGCTTGCCTTGGCACTCGATTTCCAATGGCTCAACCGGATGTTTTTTTACGGCCAGTACAAACGCATCCACGGTTATTTTGCCAACAGCCCATTCGAAGCCAGGCAGGCTCCGGGGCAAGACGAACTGGCGCTGCTCGAGCCGCTACGTCAGGAACTTGCGCCCGAGGTTTTCGGTGAGCTTCCCGGCTTGCCCACCACCAACCCTCCGGGCAGTCTGCGTGCCAATTTGCTGACGGCCCGTGGCTTGTTACGTGAGGCTGGCTGGCACTACCGTGACGGCGCCTTGCGCAACGCGCGTGACGAGAACTTCACGTTTGACTATCTCGACAGCCAGGGCTCGATGGCGCGCGTGGTGACGCCCTATGCCCAAGCGCTTGCCAGGCTCGGCATTCGCATGCAGTACCGTCAGGTCGACTACGCCCTGTACCAGCGACTGATGGATGGCTTCGACTACGACATGACCACGGTGCGTTATCTCGGCAGCCCCAGCCCCGGCAATGAATTGCGCGATCGCTTTGGCTCGGCTTCCGCAGCCATCGTGGGGTCTGACAACGTCTGGGGCATTCGCAGCCCCGCGGTGGATGCACTCATCGCGCATGTCGTGCAGGCAGACTCCTGGGCGAAACTGGTGGCGGCCTGCAAGGCGCTCGACCGGGTGCTGGTGTGCGGCTGGTACTCGGTCCCGCAGTGGTATGCAGCGAGCCACCGCGTGGCCTATCGCTCCGGCTTGTTCGGCATGCCCCGAACCTTGCCGCTGTACTACGAGCCCGAGGCCTGGTCCATGGCGTGCTGGTGGTCGAAGCCGGGGGCAAGACCCGCTGCGGAGCAGCAGCCATGAATCTCGGCTGGTATGTTGCCAAGCGCCTGTTGCTGATGGTTCCAACCCTGTTCGGTGTGCTCTTGCTGACCTTTGCGGTCATTCAGTTTGTGCCGGGCGGCCCGGTCGAGCAGATGGTGGCGCAGCTGCGTGGCAAGGGGCAAGCCGGCGAGGCTGCGGGAGGCCTGGCTTACAGGGGACAGCAGGGCATCAACCCCAAGCAAATGGCCGAGATCAAGAAACTCTACGGCTTTGACAAGCCGCCTGCGGAGCGCTTTGTGCAGATGATGGGCCAGTTCCTGCGCTTCGATCTGGGCCGCAGTTACTTCTATCACGAAAGCGTCTGGCAACTCATCAAGGAACGCATGCCCGTGTCCATCAGCCTCGGCCTGTGGACTTTCCTTCTCACCTATGTCGTCTCCATTCCGCTGGGCATCGCGAAGGCGGTGCGACATGGCAGCCGCTTCGATCTCGCCTCCAGTCTTGCAGTGCTGGTGGGTTACGCCATTCCCGGCTTTGTCCTGGGCGTGGTGTTGCTGGTCTTGTTCGCCGGAGGCAGCTTTTGGCAATGGTTTCCACTGCGAGGGCTGACTTCCGACGGCTGGTCCAGTTTCACGCTGTGGCACAAGGTCACGGACTATTTCTGGCACATCACACTGCCGGTTCTGGCCATGGTGGCGGGGAGCTTTGCAGTCATCACCATGCTCACCAAAAATGCTTTTCTGGAGGAAATCCGCAAGCAATACGTTCTCACCGCGCGTGCGAAGGGCGCCAGCGAGCGGCGTGTGCTGTGGCACCATGTCTTGCGTAACGCCCTCATTCCGCTGGTGACGGGTTTTCCGGCTGCATTCATCGGCGCGTTCTTCGCCAGTTCCTTGCTGATCGAGACGTTGTTCTCCCTGCCGGGACTTGGTCTGCTGTCTTACGAATCGGTGATGCGGCGCGACTATCCGGTGGTCATGGGCACGCTCTACCTGTTCACGCTCATTGGCCTGTTGACCAAGCTCGTGTCGGACCTTTGTTATGTGTGGGTTGATCCACGGGTGCAATTCGACAGCCTTCAATGAGCACTGTGCCCACCGTCTCGGCCTTGTGCAATGGTGCCCCAGCTCCGGCACGCTCGCCGTCGAGCCTCGCCTGGGCGCGCTTCAAATCCCAACGTCTGGGTTATGTGAGCCTGTGGATTTTTGGTGTCTTGTTCGGCTTGAGTCTGCTGGCCCCGGTGTTGTGCAACGACAAGCCTCTGCTGGTGCGGTACGAAGGACGCTGGTATCTGCCGCTGCTGCACACCTACCCAGAGACGACTTTCGGCGGCGATTTCCACACTCCCACGGACTACCTCGATCCGCTGATCCGCAAGCATCTCCGTCAGGACGGCAACTTCGCCATCTTTCCACCCGTGCCGTATCGCTACGACACCATCAATTACTACGCCACCCAGCCCAACCCGGCAGCCCCTTCGAAACAGAACTGGTTGGGGACTGACGATGGCGGACGTGATGTGCTCTCGCGCCTGGTCTACGGCTTCCGTGTCTCGGTGTTGTTCGCGCTGGCGCTCACGTTGAGCGGAACCTTGCTGGGGGTCGTGATGGGTGCCATCCAGGGGTATTTTGCCGGGCGCGTCGATCTCACCTTGCAGCGTGTGACCGAGGTCTGGGGGGCGATGCCGGAGTTGTACCTGCTCATCATTTTTGCTTCCATCTTCGCCCCCAGCTTCCTGCTCCTGCTGGTGCTGCTTTCGTTGTTTGGCTGGCTGGGCTTGTCCGACTATGTGCGTGCCGAATTCCTGCGCAACCGCCAGATGGACTATGTGCGCGCCGCGCGGGCACTGGGTGCGAGCCATTGGCAGATCGTCACTCGCCACATCCTGCCCAACAGCCTCACGCCGGTCCTGACATTCTTGCCCTTCCGCATGAGCGGCGCGATTCTGGCGCTGACCAGCCTGGATTTTCTCGGGCTGGGAGTGCCACCACCCACGCCCAGCCTGGGTGAAATGCTGGCCCAGGCCAAAGGCAATCTGGATGCCTGGTGGCTTTCGGTCTCCGTGTTCATCACCCTGGTGTTGACACTCTTGCTCCTGACCTTCATCGGCGAGGCGCTGCGCACGGCGCTGGATCCCCGCCGGGCGTTGCGATGAGGTCATGTCGATGAGCACCATTCCCGGCGGGACGCGTGAAGCGTCGTCGCAAACCGATGCGGCCTTGCTGCGCATCGAGGCGTTGAACGTGGACTTCGGCACCCAGCGGGTGGTCCACGACTTGAACCTGGAGCTGCACGCTGGCGAAAAATACGCCCTGGTCGGTGAGTCGGGCTCGGGAAAGACGGTCACTGCACTGGCCATTCTCAGATTGCTGCAGGGTGCAACCGTGGGGGGGCGGGTGCTGTTTCAGGGGGAGGATCTGGCCAGCCTGCCGGAGCGCCGTCTGCGAGGTGTGCGTGGCCGTCATGTTGCGATGATTTTTCAGGAGCCGATGAGCGCGCTCAACCCGCTGCAGCCCGTCGGCCAGCAAATCGCCGAGTC
>JAJZDV010000132.1 GCA_021846025.1 Pseudomonadota bacterium | reverse complement strand
TCAGGCGAGTGCCCGCCAGAGCCTGATCACGTCGCCGATACACTGACCTGCATCCAAATCGGATCGACGCGCCGCGCGCCGACGATCTCAGCTGTCTCCAGGCTCATACCTCATTTGGAAAAGACTGTCCGGGTCCGCCAGCCAATGACGTGCAGACCGACCTCGGGCCGGAGTGCCGAGCCCGCGAGAAGTCGCCGGGCCGGTGCCCGCTGCCGCGCTCAGGTCTCGGAAATCGTGATGCTGGGGAACTTGGTGGAGTAGTCCTTCGCCCGTTGCGCCACCTTCACCGCCACCTTGCGGGCGATGGACTTGTATTCCAGGGCCGCAGCGCCCTCGGGGTCGGCCACCACGCTGGGGCGGCCGCTGTCGGCCTGTTCGCGGATGCGCAGGTCGAGCGGCAGGCTGCCGAGCAGTTCCACGTCGTAGTCGCCTGCCATTTTCGCGCCGCCCCCCGCGCCGAAAATGTGCGAACTGTGGCCGCAATTCGGGCAGACGTACACCGCCATGTTCTCCACGATGCCGAGCACCGGAACCTGCACCTTCTCGAACATCTTCAGCCCCTTGCGGGCGTCGAGCAGCGCAATGTCTTGCGGCGTGGTGACGATGACCGCGCCGGTCAGCGGCACGCGCTGGCTCAGGGTGAGCTGGATGTCGCCGGTGCCGGGCGGCATGTCGACGATGAGGTAGTCCAGGTCCTGCCAATGGGTCTGGCGCAGCAATTGCTCCAGGGCCTGCGTAGCCATCGGGCCGCGCCAGATCATGGGGCTGTCGGCGTCCATCAGCAGACCGATGGACATGACCTGCAGGCCGTAGTTTTCCAGCGGCTCCATGGTCTGGCCGTCGCTGCTCTCCGGGCGGCCCGACAGGCCCATCATCATCTGCTGCGAGGGACCGTAGATGTCGGCGTCCAGCAGGCCGACGCGGGCGCCCTCGGCGGCGAGCGCCAGCGCCAGGTTGGCGGCCGTGGTGCTCTTGCCCACGCCGCCCTTGCCCGAAGCCACGGCGATGATGTTCTTCACCCCCGGCAAGGTTTTGACGCCACGCTGCACCGCATGGGCGGCAACCTTCATGCTCACCTGCACCGAGACGTTGGCCACGCCGGCCACGCTGCGCACGGCGGCAATCACCTGGCGCCGCAGTTCGGCATGCTGGCTTTGGGCGGGATAGCCGAGTTGCACGTCCAGCGACACCTCGCCGCCGTCGACGCGCAGATTTTTGATGGCCTTGGCCACCACCAGGCTCTGCGCGGTGTTGGGATCGGGGATGTTGGCAAGGGCGTCGAGAATCTGCTGTTCCGTGGGCATGGTGGGCGGCTGGGGATCGAAACGAAGAATGGGCGCAGTCTAGTTCTCCCGCAAACCGCCCACACAGCTCGGCCGGGGGCTGCCTACAATTCCAGCCTGCCAGCCGAGCGGCCAGCCCTGCCCGCGACACGAATCCGGCCCCCGAATTTCACCCCGCGCCGCCTTCCGGAGCGCCCCACCGCCCTAGCGCCACACCGCCGATGAATTCCAGCATCAAGCGCCGCCTGTTCGTCACCACCGCCCTGCCCTACGCCAACGGGCCGTTCCACATCGGCCACATCATGGAATACATCCAGGCCGACACCTGGGTGCGGTTTCAGCGCATGGGCGGACACGAGGTGCACTTCGTCGGCGCCGACGACGCCCATGGCGCGCCCATCATGATCGCCGCCGAAAAAGCGGGCAAGACGCCGCCGCAGTTCGTCGCCGACATCGCCGCCGGGCGCCAGCAATATCTCGACGGCTTCCACATCCGCTTCGACAACTGGCACAACACCGATGGCGCCGAGAACCACCAGCTGGCGCAGGACGTCTACCGCGCGCTGCGCAAGAGCGGGCTGATCGCGATGCGCGACATCGAGCAGTTCTACGATCCGGTCAAGGGCATGTTCCTGCCCGACCGCTACATCAAGGGCCAATGCCCCAAGTGCGGCGCGGCCGACCAGTATGGCGACGCCTGCGAGGTGTGCGGCGCGGTGTATGCCCCCACCGAACTCAAGAACCCGTATTCCACGTTGTCGGGCGCCACGCCCGAGCTGCGCAAGAGCGAGCATTACTTCTTCCAGCTCTCGTCCGACCGCTGCGCCGCGTTTCTGCACGAGTGGACGCAAGCCAGCAACGCCCACGGCCAGCCGCATCTGCAGACCGAGGTGCTGAACAAGGTGCGCGAGTGGTTCGCGGTCGACGCGAACGGCCACGGCGGTCTGGCCGATTGGGACATTTCGCGCGACGCGCCCTATTTCGGCATCGAGATTCCCGACGCGCCGGGCAAGTATTTCTACGTCTGGCTGGACGCGCCGGTGGGCTATCTCGCCAGCCTGAAGAACCACTTCGACAAGGGCCAGGCCGCCGCCCACTGGCACGCGGCTTCGCGCACGACGCAGGACTTCGACGCCTTCATGGCCGACCCGGCGGTGGAGCAGGTGCACTTCATCGGCAAGGACATCGTCTACTTCCACACCCTGTTCTGGCCGGCCATGCTCAAGTTCTCGGGCCGCAAGACACCGAGCCAGATCAACGTGCACGGCTTCGTCACCGTCGGCGGCGAGAAGATGAGCAAGAGCCGCGGCACCGGCATCTCGCCGCTCAAGTATCTGGACATCGGCCTCAACCCCGAATGGCTGCGCTACTACCTTGCCGCCAAGCTGGGCAGCAAGGTGGAGGACGTGGACTTCACGCCGGAAGACTTCGTCGCCCGCGTCAACAGCGACCTCATCGGCAAATACGTCAACATCGCCAGCCGCGCCGCCAAGTTCATCAACCAGCAATTCGACGGCCGGCTGGGCTACTCTGGCGCCACGCAGGAGATGACCGATGCCGCGCAAGCGCTGGCCGACGACGTCGCCGCCGCGCTCGAGGCGCGCGAGTACGCCCGTGCCATGCGCGAGATCATGGCCGCGGCCGACCGCATCAACACCGCGTTCGACGCCGCCCAGCCCTGGCTGCTGGCCAAGGACGACGCCCGCCGCGCCGAGCTGCAGGACGCCTGCTCGCGCGCCCTGGCCGGGTTCTGGACGCTGTCCGTGCTGCTTGCCCCGGTGCTGCCGGAATTGAGTGCGCGCGTGGCGCGCGAGCTGTTCGGCCTGGAGCGCGACTTCGCCTGGGCCGACGCCACCGTGCTGCCCCGGCGCGTCGCTCCCTACCAGCACCTGATGCAGCGCATCGACCCCAAGCTGCTCGACAAGCTGTTCGAGGCCGACCCCGTCCCCACGCCCGCACAAAACGGCACGCCGCGCACCCCGTCCGCAACCACGCCAACCGAAGCCAAGCCGGCCGCGCAGGACGGCATCATCACCATCGACGACTTCGCCAAGATCGACCTGCGCATCGCCCGCATCGTCCACGCCGAAGCCGTGGAAGGCTCGACCAAGCTGCTGCGCCTCACGCTGGACGTGGGCGAAACCGGCGACGACGGCCAACCGCGCACCCGCACGGTGTTCTCGGGCATTTCCAGCGCCTACAAACCCGAAGACCTGCGCGGCCAGCTCACCGTGATGGTGGCCAACCTGGCGCCGCGCAAGATGAAATTCGGCCTCAGCGAGGGCATGGTGCTGGCCGCCAGCGCCGCGGACGAAAAGGCTGCACCCGGGCTCTACCTGCTGGAGCCGCATGCCGGCGCGCAGCCCGGCATGCGCGTGCGCTGAGGCCGTCGATCACACCGAGGAATGACGCCATGAGCACCCCCGCCCCGGCCGACGTTCTGCGCACCCTGCCCGACTCCCGTTGGGAGCAGGGTCCGAGCAGCCATGCCGAACATCTGCTGGAAGGCGGGCATGTCCTGCAACTCCCGCAGCTGCCCTTCATCCTGGCGCCCGGCGAGGAGCGCTTTCTCGATCCCACCTGGAGCAACGGCAAGGCCAAGAACATCAGCCTGCGCGGGACTTCGGAACTCCGGGGGGCGCAGGGCACCGCAGCCGACTTGGCCGCGCTGCAAGCCATGATCCGGCGCTTCGCCGCACAGGCGCAAAGCCTGGTCGACAGGCTGTTCCCGCAATACCGCGGCAAGCTGCGCGCCGGCAACGCCTCGCTGCGGCCGTTTCCGGTGGAAGGTCGCGTGCAGTCGTGGCGGCAGGACGACACCCGGCTGCATGTCGATGCCTTCCCGTCCAACCCCATGCATGGGGTGCGCCTGCTGCGCGTGTTCACCAACATCAACCCCTCAGGCCGCCCACGCGGCTGGCGCGTGGGCGAGCCCTTCGCCGATTTCGCCGCGCATTTTGCCCCGCGCCTGCGCCCTGCCGTTCCGGGCGCCGCCTGGGTGCTGCACAGGCTGCACATCACCAAATCGCGCCGCAGCGCTTACGACCACGCCATGCTGCAACTGCACGATCTCGCCAAGTCCGACCTTGCCTACCAGGCCAGCGCACCGCAGGCTGCGGTGGACTTCGCCCCCGGCACCACCTGGGTGGTGTTCTCCGACCAGGTGCTGCACGCCGTGATGGCAGGCCAGCACATGATGGAACAAACCTTCTACCTGCAGCCCGCCGACCAGCTCGTTCCCGACACCGCGCCGCTGCGCGTGCTCGAACGCCAGTTCAGCACGCGCCTGCTGCTGGCGTGACGGCATGAGCCGGCATGCCGAAGCCACCGCACGACTGCCCGAGGGCAGATGGGCCCTGGCGGCGGGAATCGGTGTTGTGCGAGAAGCGTGCCGATGAACCCGGCGCTGCCGCTGCGCTGGGGTGAGGGCGAGCTGCCAGCCGCACCGCGCCGCGTGCTGCTGGTGCAAATTTCGGCCATGGGTGACCAGGTGCAGACCCTGCCGGCGGTGTCCGACATCGCCGCGCGCTGGCCCGGTATCGAAATCGACTGGGCGGTGGATGCGCGCTTCGCCGACATCCCCCGCCTGCACCCCGCCGTGCGCCGGGTGTTTGCGTTGCCTTTGAAAGCCGTGCAGGGGGAGCAAGGCCTGGCATCGCTGCGCGTGGTGCTGCGGCAAATGCGTGCCTTGCGCACCGAGCACTACGACCTGGTGTGGGATCCGCACAGCGTGCTCAAGAGCGCCATCGTCTCGCGCCTCGCCCGCAGCCCGCTGCGCGTGGGCTACCGGGCGCAGGACTGTGGCGGCGAGCCGCTGGCGGCGCTGGCGTATCGCCTCCACTTCGCTCGACCTGCGGGTTTGCACGGCACGCAAGGACGGCGCGTGTTCGCGCAGGCCGTGCTGGACACCGATGCGGCGCGGCCCATCGATTACGCCATCGATCAACGCATCGCGTACCGGCAGGATCCTGCGGCGGCGCCCACTGTGTTCCTGGCCCACGGCGCCTCCAAGCCGGACAAGCTCTGGCCGCTGGACCATTGGCAGCAGCTGGCAGCGCGACTGGTGGGACAGGGCATGCAGTTGCAGGTGGCGTGGGGCAATGCCGCCGAACGGGAACGTGCGCAGCGCATCGTCGCAGGTCTTCCCATCGGCACGGCACGGATTCTTGACCGCTGCGGCCTGCTCGACATGCTGCACACCATCGCGCAATGCCGTCTGCTCATCGGTGTGGACACCGGCTTCACCCACATGGCCGCGGCGCTGCGCCGGCCCGTGGTCGGGCTGTTCGTCAGCACCGGGCCCGAACTCTTCACCCCCAGCTCGCCGTCCCTTGCCCGAACCTTGGGGGGAAACCATGCCACGCCCAGCGTCGACGCCGCGTGGAATGCCGCACTCGAACTGCTGGCCTGACCTCCTCGCCCTCGGGAGACGCAGAACAAGGCCCTCGCGCGCAGCGCCTCAAATTGCGGCGGCTGCGCGGCAGTTCAACCCAGCAGCCCCAGATTGCGTGTCGTGTAGTTGCCGATCTGCGGCACCACCAGCGGCAGCTCGCTGTCGGCCACGCCCATCCAGCTGGCCAGTGTGGCGGCGAGTTGGTCGACGCTGGTGGTGGGCAGCAGGCGGCCCTGGCCAACGTCGTCGGCGCCGTTCACGCTCACCTCGGGCTGCGTGCCCCACAGGCGCCCACCGTGCACCGCGCCGCCCACGACGACGTGATGGGCGCCCCAGCCATGATCGGAGCCGTCGCCATTGGAGCTCAGGGTGCGGCCGAAGTCGGAGGCGGTGAACGCCGTCACCTGATTGGCCACGCCGAGTTCCACCATGGCCGCGTCGAAACTGGCCAGCGCGCCGCCGACGCGGCCCAGCAGCGCGGGGTGCTGGGCGTTGAGGTTGTCGTGCAGATCAAACCCGCCGATGGAGACGAAGAACACCTGCCGATGCACGCCCAGGGCTGCGCGCGAGGCGATGAGTCGCGCCACCATCAGCAACTGGCTGGCCAGCGGGTTGGTGGTGTCGAACGTCGCGGCGAAGTTGACCGGCGCCGTGGCCAGCGCTCCGGCCACCGTGGCCTGCGCGCCCACGGAACGGGCTGTCACACGGTTGAGCTCCTGCTCCATCCAGTGCGTGCGCGGCGTGGTGACCAGGCTGCGCAGCGCATCGGCACAGGCCTGCGAGCCGTAAAGCGGCCGCATGATGCCATTCACGGCAATGGCCCCGCCGGTGGAGATTTGGTATTGCACCGCCTGTTGGCCCGACAGATAGACGGCATTGCCAGACACGTTGATGCTGGTGAAGGTGGCGCTGCCATTGCTGGAGAGGAACAAGTCGCCGATGCGTCCTCCCCAGCCGCTGGTCGCGCCCTCGGGCATGGCGGACTGCCACACACTTTGCTGGTCGTTGTGCGAGAACAGCTTCGGCGGCAGCGGCACGCTGCGAGACTTGTATTGCGCCACGCTGGTGGGCTGCACCAGGGTGCCGACGTTGAACAGCACGCCCAAGCGCCCGGCGTCGAACACGGGCTTGAGCGGCGCCAGGGTGGGAGCAAGGGCCCATTGCCGGCCGCCGTCGAGCGCGACGCTGGGTATGAGGGCCGTGGCCGCGAGTTGGTCGCGCGGCGTGGCCAGGGTCTGACGGATGGCGGCATAGGCGGCGTAGCTGGGCTGGTCGTAGGGCACCACGGTGTTGCCGTGATCGTTGCCGCCGTTCAGAAAGACGCAGACCAGGGCTTTGTAGC
>JAJZDV010000131.1 GCA_021846025.1 Pseudomonadota bacterium | reverse complement strand
TGCTGCCGGATCTGGCGCAGGGAACGAAAAATATCGCGCACGATGATCGGCGCCAGCCCCAGGCTGGGCTCGTCGAGCAGCAGCAATCGGGGCTTGGCCATCAGCGCGCGGCCGATGGCCAGCATCTGCTGCTCGCCGCCCGACAAGGTACCGGCGAGCTGCCGGCTGCGCTCCTCCAGCCGCGGGAACATGAGCAAGACCTGCTTCAGGCTTTGCGCCGCCTCGGCCGGCGCGCGCGTGTAGCCGCCGAGCATCAGGTTTTCCGCCACGGTCAGCGTGGGAAAGACGCGGCGCCCCTCGGGAGCCTGGGAAATGCCCAGGCGCACGATGCGGTCGGCGCCCACGCGGGCGATGTCCTCGCCGCGAAAGCGCACATGACCGGCACGCGGCCGCAGCAAGCCGCTGATGGTGCGCATCAACGTGGTCTTGCCCGCGCCGTTGGCGCCGAGCAGGGCGACGATCTCGCCCTCATCCACCCGCAGGCTCACGCCTTTGAGCGCCTGGATCTGGCCGTAGCGCACGTCCAGCGCTTCAATCTCCAGCAGGCGCGTGGAACGGCTCACGGAACCACCGCTCATGCCCAACCCCCAGCCGCGGCCGGATGGGCAGGCGGCGAAACCGGCGCCGGAGGGTCGTCTTCGTCGTCGTCCTTGCCGAGATACGCCTCGATGACTTGCGGGTGGTTGCGAATGTGCTCCGGCGCGCCTTCGGCGATCTTGCGACCGAAGTTGATGCAGACGATGCTGTCGGTCACGTTCATCACCACGTTCATGTCATGCTCCACCAGCAACACGCTGATGCCCTGGTCCCGCACCGCCAGGATGGTGCGGTTCAGCGCGGCGGATTCCTGGTCGTTCAGACCCGCCGCCGGTTCGTCGAGGATCAGCAGCCTGGGCTTGGCGATCAGGGCGCGCGCCAGTTCCACCCGGCGCTGCAGGCCGTAGGGCAGGGATGCCACGTCCTCGTCGGCCACCGCGTCGAGTTCGAGTCGCGCCAGCACCTCACGCACCTTGGCGCGCAGTTCCACCTCTTCGCGGCGCTGAGACGGCGTGCCCAGCAAGCCCTGCCACCAATGCTGGCGCGTTTGCAAGTGCAGGCCCGCCAACACATTCACCAGCACCGTCTGGCCGTAGAACAGCCGGATGGTCTGGAAGGTGCGGAAAATGCCGGCGCGGGCAATGCGGTGGGGCGCCCATCCGGTGATGTCCCGGCCGTCCAGTTCGATGCGCCCTTCGGAAGGTTTGTAGACCCCGGTGATGAGGTTGAACGCCGTGGTCTTGCCCGCGCCGTTCGGCCCGATCAGCCCGACCACCTGCCCTTGCTCGACGGCAAAGCTCAGCTCGCCCACCGCCTGCAATCCGCCGAAGCGAATGCCCACGCCGTCCAGGCGCAACAGCGCGTCGCTCATGCGTTCGCCTCCTGCCGCTGGGCGCGCGGCCAGATGCCCTGCGGGCGCAGCACCATCACCACCACCATGGCGATGCCGAACACGAAGTAGCGGTACTGCGCGAAACCGCGGAAGGCCTGGGGCACGACGAACATCAGCACCGTGCCGAGCAAAACGCCGGGGATCGATCCCTGCCCGCCCACCAGCACGATGGCGAACAGCGTCACCGATTCGGTGAACACGAAAGCGCCGGGGCTCACCGCCGCCATCAGCGTGGCGAACAGCGTGCCGCCGAAACCGGCCAGCCCTGCGCCCAGCGCGAAAGCCAGCACGCGGTAGGCGCGCGCATCGATGCCCATGGTCGTCGCGGCGAGCTGGTCGTGCTTGATGTAGAACAGCGTGCGGCCGAGGTGGGAGCGGTCGAGGTTGCGCACCAGCAGCAGCACCGCCGCGAACGCCAGCCAGTCGAGCCAGAACTGCGCGTTCTGGCTGGTGAGCTGCCAGCCGAACAGGCTGGGCACGCCGATGCCAAAGATGCCGTCGGCCCCACCCGTGAGATGGCCGACGTTGTTGTCCAGCGCCAGAATGAAAATGGCGTTGAAGCCGATGGTCGCCACCAGCAGATAGTCGCCGCGCAGCTTCACGATGGGCGCCGCCAGCAGCGCGCCGACGAGGGCCGCCGCCAGAACCGCCAGCGGCCAGGTGGCGAGGATGGGCCAGTTGAACTGCGTGTTGAGCACGGCCGTGACATACGCGCCCACGCCGAAGTACACCGCATGCCCCATGTCGAACATGCCCGCCCGCCCCAGCACGATGTCCTGGCTCAGGGCGACGATGGCATACACCGCGAACAGCGAGGCGATGAACACCCAGGTCTGGTCGAGCCCGAACGGTACCGCCAGCCCCAGCAGCCAGAGCGCCGCGCCGACCCAGGGATTGCGCAACAGCGCGAGGATTGGTTTCATACCTTTTCCGCCACGCGTTCGCCGAGCAGCCCGGACGGCCGCACCAGCAGGATGCCGATCAGCAGGGCGAAGGTGATGGCCTCCTGCCACGAACTCGACACGAAACCCGCGGCAAAGGCGTTGAACAGCCCCAGCAGCACCCCGCCGAGCATGGCCCCGGGAATGTTGCCGATGCCGCCGATGATGGCGGCGATGAAGGCGTTGAGTCCGTAGGTCCAGCCCATCGTGAAGTACACCTGCCGGTAATACAGGCCGATGAACAGCCCACCCACCGCGCCGATGGCCGGGCCGATGATGAACACGCTGGAAATCACCCGGTTGACGTTGATGCCCATCAGCCGGGCCGCATCCTGGTCGCTGGCTGCCGCGCGCATCGCCGTGCCGTAGCGCGTGTGGTGCACGAACCAGTACAGGACGGCCATAAGCACGGCCGAGCCCAGCATGATCAGCACCTGCACCAGATCGATGCGGGCACCGCCGAAGGTCCAATGCATGGCCGGCAGCAGGTTGCTCGGGAACACCTTGAGCTGCGGCCCCCAGATGAGCATGATGCCGTTCTCGATGAACAGCGAGGCGCCCAGCGCCGAGACCACGGCCGAGAGCCGGTCGGCCTTGCGCAGCGGCCTGTAGGCCGTGAACTCCAGCACCAGACCGGCAGCGGCAACGACCACGGCCGCCAGGATGAACGCCGCGCCCACCAGCAGCAAATGGCTCTGCCCGCTGCCGGCCCCCGAGCCCAGGGCGACGAGGCCGATGTAGGCGCCGAAAATGCACAGGTCGCCATGGGCGAAATTGATCAGCCTGAGCACACCGTAGACCATGGTGTAGCCCAGCGCGATCAGGGCATAGATGCTACCGACCGTCAGACCGTTGACCAGTTGCTGCAGCACGATGCCGAGCATGAGAGCGTCTCCTCGTCTTCGCTGGAGCAGGTCCATGGCGCGCACGCATCCGCGCCACGACCGCCCTGCCCCTGTGCCGGGGCTCGGATGGATGTTTACTGGGTCACCGCTGCGGGCGGATAGGTGATCTTGTAGCCGCCGCTGGGCGTCACTTCAAAGGCCACATACGGGCTGCCGGTGCGCTCGCCCACGGCATTCCAGGAGAAGGTTCCCGTCAGGCCTTCAAAATCCTTGAGCTGATGCAGGGCGGGGATGAGCTTGGCGGGTTCCACGCTCTTGATCTTCTCGGCGGTGTAGAGAACGGCGCGGAAACCATCGGCGTTGGTCAGCGTGAAAATACTGGGCGGCTCATGGCCGTAGGCGGCCTTGAACTGGGTGAGGAATTCCTTGGCCGCCGGATACGGCAAGTCCTGCGGCGCCGGCACGTTGATGATCACCGCTCCCGCCGCGGCGTTGCCGGCAATCTTGGCGAAGGCCACATTCTGGTTCGCATCGCCGCCAACGAACTTGGCTTTCATGCCCAACTGCGCCATTTGCGCCTTGATCAAACCGCCGTCGGTGTAGTAACCCGAGAAGTACACCACCTGCGGGTGCAGGGCATTGAGCTTGGTCAGCACCGGGGTGTAGTTCTGCGAACCGGCACTGATGTAGGCCTTGTCGAGCACGTCGATGCCGTCCTTCTTCGCATCGGCCACCACCGCATCGGCCAGGCCCGTGGCGAAGCTGGAGTGGTCGGTCACCACGGCGATGCGCTTGTCACCCACGGCCTTGAAATAGCCGGCCGTGAACAAGGCTTCGGCACTGTTGGGCGGCGCGTTGCGGAAGAAAGTCTTGAAGCCGTGCGCGGTCAGCTCGTCGCTGGTGCCATCCGAGGTCTGAATGACGTTGGCGCGCGCGTAGATCGGCTCGGCCGCCAGGGCCGCGCCGCTGGTGTAGCTGCCGACCACGGCGAGCACGCCGTCGTTCACCAGTTGCCGCGCGCAAATCGCGGCCGCAGCGGCTTCGCCCTGGTCGTCGCAGACTTTCACGTCCAGCGGATGGCCGAGCAGGCCGCCCTTGGCATTGGTCTGCTTGACCAGCAGTTTCACGGCATCGGCAATGCCTTGGCCTTCGTTGGCGTACTGGCCGGTGATCGGCGCCTGCACGCCGATCTTGATGGGCGAAGCCGCGAAAGCCATGCCGGCAGCGGCAAAGCAAGCCACACCGGCACCGAGCCGAAGGGAACGGGAAAGGTTATGCATCAGAATCTCCAGACGTCAATGGCCCGGTCATGAGTGCCGGGCCTGTTGGATCCAAACCGCTGTCGATTCCGCGATGGGCGTATGTCCACCCCGTGCAGATGCGCTGGCGAAGGCCAGCTGGAGCAGAGACGTGCAGCGCGGATCATTGTGTGAACGAGCGGCAACCGGAGGTATGCAAGCCGTGTGGGTCTACAACCTCTTGTTTCATGCTAGACCGCGTACCCCGGATTTCCAAGACTGCGCATGCAAGAAACGTCACGGCGTGTAAGCGCTGGGACTCCTCAGCGCCCGCCTCTGGTGCAGGAATTGCGTTGGCTGAGCCTAGGCCGCTTGTGGATGGTGATGCGTCAAATCCCCATGCCCTGCCAGCAGACCGGCGATTGAAATGTCTTCATCCAACTGGTCCCAATGCAGGCCGCCGGTGCTGATGGTGAAATTCTGGCGCTGTTCAAGGCTGGCATGAAGCAGCCGCGGGAACCATGCCAACGGCACACCAAGCATGCGCCCGTCATTCAAGCTGACATACATGCTGCTATCGTCGAACGTGACCTGAACAGCTTTAACCGAAGTATTCATGCCATTCCCTTTCGATCAAAAGTGCCTTGGCTTCAACCATGCGAAGCAGATCGCGCAGCGTGCGCGCATCGAAGCCATCGTTGCTCGCCAGACGCACGGGGGATAACCAGAACTTGGCATCCACACCGCCCTTGGTGATGTGGACGTGGACAGGTTCGCGTGGGTTGCCTTCATTGGAATCAAAGAAGAACCGGAATCCATCTTGCCGAAAAACCTCTGGCATGTCGGTCGCCCCTGAAGGTTGGCTGTGAGCTTTTCAGCCTGCGCCTGAGTGTATAGCCTACCCGCGCCGCCCTGCGTTCTACCATCGCCCAAGACGACGCTGAAGCCGTTCCCGCGCAATGCCCGGGGGCTTGTTCCGTGTCGCACTCGACGAACCTGCCGCCATGACCAGCACGCACGCCATCACCGCCGACCCCGACGACCAAGCCGCCGCCTTCGTCAGCCGCTGGGCGGGTGTCACGGCCTCCGAGCTTTCCACGGCGCAGAGCTTCGTGCGCGAACTGTGCGAACTGCTCGGTGTGCCGGCGCCGCATGCCACCGCCGAGCAGAGCTATATGTTCGAGCGGCCCGTCACCTTCCGTCATGGCGATGGCTCCAGATCCCCCGGGCGCATCGACTGCTACCGTCGTGGCAGCTTCGTGCTCGAAGCCAAGAAACTCCGCGCCGCGACCGACACCCGCCGGTTCGACGACGCCATGCTGCGTGCCCGTGCCCAGGCCGAGGGTTATGCCCGCGCGCTGGAGGCCGCCGAGCTTGCCGCGGCTGGCCGCCCGCCCTTCCTGCTGGTGATCGACGTGGGCCAGGTCATCGAGGTCTATGCCGAGTTCAGCCGCAGCGGCGCGACCTACACCCCCTACCCCGACCCACGCAGCCACCGCATTCACCTGGCCGACCTCGCTGACGCGGCAGTGCGCGACAGCCTGCGCCGCGTCTGGCTCGACCCCCTGTCGCTCGATCCCGCCCGCGTCAGCGCCCGCGTCACGCGCGAGGTCGCCGGCCAGCTTGCCACACTCGCCCGCGCCCTCGAAGCCGCCGGCCATCACCCCGAGCAAGTCGCCGCCTACCTCACCCGCTGCCTGTTTTCCATGTTTGCCGAAGATGTGGAGCTGTTGCCCCGCGTGGACGGCGTGGGCAGCTTCCTGCACCTGCTGCTCCAGCACCGCGAGCAACCCGTCACACTGCAACACATGCTCGCCGCGCTGTGGCACGAAATGGACCGTGGCGGCTTCTCCGTGGCGCTCTCGGCACAGGTGCTCAAGTTCAACGGCAAGCTGTTCAAAGGCGCTGCGGCCGAGGGCTACTCGCTGCCCTTGCAGCGCGAGCACATCGACATGCTCATTGCCGCCGCCCGCGCCAACTGGCGCGAGGTCGAGCCCGCCATCTTCGGCACCCTGCTCGAACGCGCGCTCGACCCCACCGAGCGCCACGCCCTGGGCGCCCACTACACCCCGCGCGCCTACGTCGAGCGCCTGGTGCTGCCCACCGTCATGCAGCCCCTGCGCCGCGAATGGGCCGACGCCCAGGCCGCCGCCCTGGTGCTGGCGCACGAAGCCGCCCTGCAGGACGGCGCCAAACGCGCCGCCCGCATGGCCGAAGCCCGCGCCGAGTTGCGCCGGTTTCACCACCGCCTCTGCGCCCTGCGCGTGCTCGACCCGGCTTGCGGCAGCGGCAACTTTCTCTACGTCACGCTCGAACACTTGAAGCGCCTTGAAGGTGAAGTGCTCAACCAACTCCAGGCCTTCAGCACCGAAAGCGACCATGCGCGGCAAGACGCCCTCGCGCTCCAAGGCGAAACCGTCACCCCGCAGCAGTTGCTCGGCATCGAGGTCAACGAGCGCGCCGCCGCCCTGGCCGAACTCGTGCTGTGGATCGGCTACCTGCAATGGCACATCCGCACCCGCGGCAACCGCGCCGTGGCCGAGCCCGTGGTGCACGACTACGGCAACATCGCGTGCCGCGACGCCGTGCTGGCTTGGAGCGCGCAGC
>JAJZDV010000130.1 GCA_021846025.1 Pseudomonadota bacterium | reverse complement strand
TGAGGAGGGCGTTGCCCGAAGATCGCCGAGCCCACGCGCACGATGGTGGCGCCTTCCAGCACGGCGGCTTCGAGGTCGGCACTCATGCCCATGGAGAGGGTGTCGAGCGCCAGGCCGTGTTCGGCGGCGATGGCGTCGCGCAGCGCACGCAGCTGCGCGAAGGGCGCGCGTTGGGCGACCAAGCCCTGGCGCGGCGCAGGAATGCCCATCAGGCCACGCAGGCGCAGCCGAGGCAGAGCGGCCACGGCTGCCGCCAGCGCCCCGGCCTCCTCCGGGCGCAGGCCGCTCTTGCTGGCCTCGGCATCCACATTCACCTGGAGGCAGACCTGCAAAGGCGGCAGTTCGGGCGGACGCTGCTCGCTCAGGCGCTGAGCCAGCTTGAGCCGGTCGATGCCGTGCACCCAGTCGAAATGCGCGGCGACGTCGCGCGTCTTGTTGCTCTGCAACGGGCCGATGAAATGCCATTGCAGGGCTGGCCAGTCTGCGCGCAAGACGCTGATCTTCGCCACAGCTTCCTGCACATAGTTTTCACCAAAGGCGTTCTGGCCGAAGCCAGCCAGCGCGGCGACGGCCGTGGCGGGAAAGGTCTTGGACACGGCCAGCAGGCTCACCGTGGCGGGGTCGCGCCCGGACTGAACGGCCGCGGCGGCGATGCGCGCCCGGACTAGGCTGAGGCGCTCGGCTGGGCTGGATGGAAGCATGGTGCAGTCGTCGATTGGCAGGGGCCGGCAAAACCCGCGTTCCGCGGAAACAACAGCCCTCGGCCGCATGGACGGGTTTCAGCCGTAGGCACCAAGCTGACCCTTACTATAAGAGCCTTGCCAAATTAGGGGGGCTTGCAGTGGACATCACGCAATTGCTGGCGTTCAGTGTGAAGAACAACGCGTCGGATCTGCATCTGTCGGCCGGCTTGCCGCCGATGATCCGGGTGCATGGCGACGTGCGCCGCATCAATGTCGAGCCGCTGGATCACAAGTCGGTGCATGCCATGGTGTACGACATCATGAGCGATGTGCAGCGCAAGCATTTCGAGGAATATTTCGAGGTCGACTTCTCCTTCGAGATTCCGGGTCTGGCGCGCTTTCGCGTCAACGCCTTCAACCAGAACCGTGGCGCCGGCGCGGTGTTCCGCACCATACCGAGCAAAATCCTCACGCTCGACGACCTGAACGCGCCCAAGATTTTCGGCGAACTGGCGCTCAAGCCGCGCGGCCTGGTGCTGGTGACGGGTCCCACCGGCTCGGGCAAGTCCACCACGCTGGCCGCGATGGTCAACCACCTGAACGAAAACGAATACGGCCACATCCTCACCATCGAGGACCCGATCGAGTTCGTGCACGAATCGAAAAAGTCGCTGATCAACCAGCGCGAGGTC
Organism: Pseudomonadota bacterium; assembly: GCA_021846025.1. Classification (GTDB taxonomy): domain Bacteria; phylum Pseudomonadota; class Gammaproteobacteria; order Burkholderiales; family Burkholderiaceae_C; genus Thiomonas_A. The sequence continues at coordinate 5,991 of JAJZDV010000130.1, read as the reverse complement.
GGCCCCCATACGCTGAGTTTCTCCAACGCGCTGCGTTCGGCGCTGCGCGAAGACCCGGACTCCATCCTGGTGGGCGAGATGCGCGACCTGGAAACCATTCGCCTGGCCCTCACCGCCTCCGAGACCGGGCATCTGGTGTTCGGCACGCTGCACACTTCGTCGGCACCGAAAACCATCGACCGCATCATCGATGTCTTCCCCTCGGCCGAGAAAGACATGGTGCGCGCCATGCTGTCCGAGGCGCTGGTGGCCGTCATCTCGCAGACCCTGTGCAAGGTCAAGGACGGCGCCGGCCGGGTGGCGGCACACGAGATCATGCTGGGCACCCCGGCCATTCGCAACCTGATTCGCGAGAACAAGGTGGCGCAGATGTACTCCATGATCCAGACCAGCCAGGCCCACGGCATGCAGACCCTGGACCAATGCCTCACCGACCTGGTGCGCCGCAATGCCATCTCCGCCAGCGAGGCGCGTTCCAAGGCCAAAATACCCGAAAATTTCCCGGGCGCCTGAACCCATGCACGCCGAGCGGACCTTGCTGCGTCTCCGACAACACCCGAGCGGCCCCATCGAACCCGAACTGCTCGCTTGCAACCAACCAACATGAAAAAAGTCTTCGAGATGCTGCGCCGGGGAAAACCCGCCGCGGAAAACAGGGACGAGAGCCCGGAATCCCAGTTTTTCACCACCGGATTCCAGGATGTGGACGACGCCACCGTGCCCATCGTCCATTGGGCCGAGCGTGCCAAGTCCATCGGTGCGCGCAAACTTGCAAGGCCGGTGCCGGCCAAGCGGCTGAAGGAATTGTGGAGCCGCGACCGCTTCATGGCGGGGCTGTCTCCCGATGACCTGGAGAAATGCGCAAGGCATTTCGAGTTCTACGCCGCCGATGCCAACAAGGATCTCATCGCCCAGAACGAATACGGCGGCTTCATGCTGGTGGTGCTGCACGGCGTGGTGGCGGTTGACCGGCAACAACCCTGGGGTGAGCGCCTGCGACTCACGGAAGTGCGCGCCGGCAATGTGCTGGGCGAGATGTCGCTGCTGGACGCCGGGCCACGCTGGTCCTACTGCACCTCGCTCAATCCCTGCGAAATCGCCGTGCTCGAAGCCGGTGCGCTCGACAGCATGATCGAGCAAGATCCGGGTTCGGCCGCACGCCTCGTCGGCTCGCTGGCACGCCGTCTCTCGTTGCGCCTGCGCAAGCTGGGTGCTCCGGTGCAACCGGCATGAACCCGGTACCGCCGTGCGCCCTGCCCCGATCCACACCTGACCACGGAGACGCCTGATGGAACGCGACCAAGCCTCCAAATTCGTCCACGACCTCTTGCGCCTGATGGTCAGCCGCGGCGGCTCCGACCTGTTCCTCACGGCCGACTTTCCCCCCGCCATCAAGGTGGACGGGCAAGTCAGCAAGATGTCTGCACAACCGCTCACCGCCCAGCACACCCAGGCGCTGGCGCGCGCCATCATGAACGACCGGCAGTCCTCGGATTTCGAGAAATACAAGGAGTGCAACTTCGCCATCGCCCCGGCGGGCATCGGGCGCTTTCGCTGCAACGCCTTCATGCAGCAGGGCAATATCGGCCTGGTGCTGCGGCTCATTCCGCAAACCGTGCCGACCATCGACAGCATGGGCCTGCCCAAGGTGCTGGAAGAGCTGGCGCTGGCCAAGCGCGGGCTCATCATCTTCGTCGGTGCCACCGGCAGCGGCAAGAGCACGTCCCTGGCCGCCATGCTCGACTGGCGCAACGAGTATTCCTACGGCCACATCGTCACGGTTGAAGATCCGATCGAGTTCGTCCACGCGCACAAGAACTGCATCATCACGCAGCGCGAGGTTGGCATCGACACCGACAGTTGGGAATCGGCGCTGAAGAACAGCATGCGCCAGGCGCCGGACGTCATCCTGATGGGCGAAATCCGCGACCGGGAAACCATGGACCATGCCGTAGCCTTCGCTGAAACCGGCCACTTGGTGCTGGCCACGCTGCACGCCAACAACGCCAACCAGGCGCTCGACCGTATCGTCAACTTCTTTCCCGAGGAGCGCCGCAACCAGTTGCTCATGGACTTGTCGCTCAACCTCAAGGCGCTGATCTCGCAACGTCTGCTGCCCAGGCAAGATGGGCGCGGGCGGGTTGCCGCGGTGGAGATCATGATCAATTCGCCGCTCATTGCCGACCACATCTTCAAAGGCGAGGTGGGTGAGATCAAGGACGTGATGAAACGCTCGCGCGAACTCGGCATGCAGACTTTCGACCAGGCTCTGTTCGACCTGTTCGAGGCCAACCAGATCAGCTACGAAGACGCCTTGCGCAACGCCGATTCGGTCAATGACCTGCGCCTGCGCATCAAGCTTGACGGCAAGCGCGGCCAGCAAGACCCATCGAGCGGCACGGAACATCTGGCCATCGTGTGACGCTCCGCCCGCATGGCCTGCAAGGATCCTGGTTCCGGCCTGCTGCCAACTCGGATCACGCTGGCTGAACTCCTCTTTCCCCAAGTCATCCCCTTCCCTGGCTATTCACCTGATTCGAGGTCTTCATGAAATTCTTCTGGGCACTGCTGCTGTCTCTGGGTTTGTCCGTTTCAGCGCTGGCTGCCGACCCCGGTGTGACGGATTCGCACATCCTCATTGGCCAATCGGCGCCCTTCACCGGCCCCGCAGCCCAACTCGGCATCCGGCTGCGGCTGGGCATCGAGGCGTATCTGAAAGCCGCCAACGCCGAAGGCGGGGTGGATGGGCGCAGCATCAAACTCGTCAGCCTGGATGACGGCTACGAGCCGGCGCGCACCGTGGCCAACACCAAAGAACTCATCAACGGCGACCAGGTCTTCGCCTTGCTCGGCTACGTCGGCACGCCCACCACGCTGGCCGCCAAGCCGCTCATCGACGAGGCGAAAATTCCGCTCGTCGGTCCCTTCACGGGTGCCATGGCCTTGCGTGAGCCGGTGGACCGCTACATCTTCAACATTCGCGCCAGTTACAACGACGAAACCCGTCGGATGGTCGATAATTTTCTCTTTCTCGGGCTGAAGAAGGTCGCCGTGTTTTACCAGGATGACGCCTTCGGCAAGGCCGGCTTGTCCGGCGTCGTCAAGGCCCTGGCAGCGCATGGCCTCAAGCCCGTGGCCACGGGCACGGTGAAGCGCAACACCGTGGACGTGGCCGCGGCGCTGCAGTCCATCCTGGCGGCCAAGCCCGATCTCGTCGTCGAGGTCGGCACCTACACCGAAGCCGCCGCCTTCATCAAGGCCGCGCGCGCCAAGGGCTACGCGGGGCAGTTCGCCAATGTCAGTTTCGTCGGTTCCGAAGCCCTGGCGAAGGCCCTCGGCCCCGAGGGCAACGGCATCATGATCACGCAGGTCGTGCCTTTTCCTTACTCCGGCGCCTCGGCGATCGTGCGCGAGTACCAGGAGCGCATGGCGGCCAGTGGCCACAAGGACGACTATGACTTCACCAGCCTGGAGGGCTATATCGATGCCAAGGTCCTGGTTCAAGGGCTGCGCAAGGCGGGCAAGACGCCCACGCGCACCGGCCTGATCGACGCCCTCAACGCCCTGAATGCCGATGATCTGGGTGGGTTCATGGTGCGCTTCTCTCCCACCAACCATTCCGGCTCCAGCCTGGTCGACGTCACCAGCATCACCAAAGACGGGAAGTTCCGGGATTGAATCAGGCTGCATCAAGCCTGAATCGAGCACCATGCAAACCCCTCCGACGTACATCAAAACGGCTGCCGGCCAGGAAGAAATCCGCAGCCGCAGTGATCATCTCACCCGCCCCATGCGTAACCTGCTGCTGTGCGTCGACGGCAAACGCACTGCTGCGCAATTGCAGGCACTGGTCCAGGCCAGTGGCGCCCCCAGCGATAGCCTCGAGCAACTTGTGCAATTCGGCTTGATCGTCGCCACGACGCCTCCTCGGTCCGCAGCGCCGACCATGCCGGGAGACGTTGACGCTGGCACCCGGAGGGCTCGCGATCGGGCCGGGCCCGACACCCTGGAGCCGCTCGATGCGGCATTCGAGCTGGCCTCAGCGCCCACTGGGGAGTACGCCGAACTCTACAGCCGCATGAATGCGCTGGTGAGCGAGCACCTCGGCATGATCAAGGCTTATGCGCTGCAGCTCAAGATCGAACAATGCAACTCGACTGAACAGCTGCGCAGCCTGATCCCCGAACTGGAGTCAGCCTTGGACAAGGCGGTCGGACGCGAGCGCGCCCGGGAGTATCTCGCCGGGCTGTAGTGTTGCCAGGCCGTGGCGTCTGCAGCGGGCGATCAGCGGCTGCCGAAAAACCAGGTGCAAACCACAATGGAGGCGATGATGCCGGCCAGGTCTGCCGCCAGTGCGCAGCCCACGGTGTGGCGTACGCGCTTGATGCCGACAGCGCCGAAGTACACCGCCACCACATAGAACGTGGTTTCGGTGCTGCCCTGCATGGTCGCGGCAGTGAGCGCAGGCAAGCTGTCCACACCGTAATGCTGCATGGTCTCGATCAGCATGGCGCGGGCAGCGCTGCCGGAAAACGGCTTGACCAGCGCGGTGGGCAGTGCGGCGACGAAATCGGTGTTCATGCCAAGGCCGTGCACGACCCAACGAATAGCTTCCAATGCATAGCCCAACGCGCCCGACGCGCGCAGCACACCGACCGCGCACAGCATTCCCACCAGATAGGGCAACAGATCGCGCGCCACGCCGAAGCCGTCTTTCGCGCCGTCGATGAAGGCCTCGTACACCGGCACGCGCTTGATCGCCCCGGCAACAAGAAACGCCACAATCACGCCGAACAGTGCGAGGTTGCCAACCAGGGACGAGACGCTGGCCAGCGCCGCCGAACTCAACGTCGCCAGCACGGCCAGCAGCGCCCCCAGCAGCAGTGCGCCGCTGCCGAGATAGGCCAGCGCCACCGGATCCCACAGCTTGAGGCGCTGCATCCACGCCACGCTGAGCAGACCCACGAGGGTCGAGGCGCTGGTGGCCATCAAGATGGGCAAGAACACCAGCGTCGGATCCGGCGCTCCCTGCTGCGCGCGGTACATGAAGATACTCACCGGCAGCAGCGTGAGCGACGAGGCGTTGAGCACCAGGAACAGGATCTGCGCATTGCTCGCGGTGTCACTGCTGGGGTTGAGGGTTTGCAACTCGCGCATGGCGCGCAGGCCGATGGGTGTGGCAGCGTTGTCCAGCCCGAGCACGTTGGCGGCAAAGTTCAGCGTGATCAGGCCGATGGCCGGATGGCCTTGCGGCACCTCCGGCATCAGCCGTTTGAACAACGGGCCCAGCATCCGCGCCAGCAAGTCCACCAGTCCGGCACGCTCGGCAATGCGCAGCAAGCCCAGCCACAGCGTGAGCGTGCCGAACAGCAGCACCATGACCTCGACCGAGAGTTTCGCCATGGCGAACAGACTGTTGACGATGGCGGCGAACACGGCGACATCACCCAGTGACCAGCGCGTCAGCGCCGCCACCGTGGCGGTGAGAAAAAATCCGAGCCAGAGACGGTTCAGCATGGGACGTGCGGACGCCGCTCAGCAGCGGCAATCGGGGGCGTTGGTGATGCGCGAACAGATGGTGTCCATGGTAGAGGCGTCAGCCTCCGCGGGCCATTCCAGCGATACAGTCGGGGCACCACTTCGCACCACTTCGCACCACCCGCTGCATTCGGTGCGCCAGGCTGTCTCGTGCATCGCCACGGCACGCATCCGGTGGCGCTTCCCGCGTCGCCACGCCGCGAGGCATCGTCTTCCTGCACGAGGGGTTGGGCTCGGCGGCGGCACGGCGCCGACCGACATCGCAACCTGACGCTGCTCGCGAGGCGTCGTGCAGGCAGAGGACGACGCCTGCGCTTACTGTGCCGCGAGAGCAGTTTTGCGCTGACTCTGCCGCAGCAGGGGGACTGGCCGATACGGGCGAGCCGTGCGTAGCTCAGGCTGAGCCGCAGTGCCGTGATCGAGTGCTCCACGTGCCGCTGCGCGCGCAGGACT
>JAJZDV010000007.1 GCA_021846025.1 Pseudomonadota bacterium | reverse complement strand
TGCTGTGCGGCCACCAGCCCAGCATCGGCAGCGCCGCGCTGCGCTGGCTGAGTGGTTGCGAGCAAACCTTCAGTCTGCGCAAGAGCGGACTCGTCTGGGTGGCGGAACGCCAGCGCGGAAGCGCCCCCGCGCGTGTGTTGCGCGCCTGCATCAGCGCCGATCTGCTGGATTGACGCGCACCACCCACGGCCGGTCCCGCAGGGCGATGCTCGCAACCCGATGCGAAATCTGCAACCAAAATTGTCTACGCCTTCAGGAACCCCCCTTTCAGCGGCTGCCGCCCATACGATGGCTCCAACGTGCCTGGCGTGGCGCACGTCTGGCCCCCTCCTGCGGCAAGCCAACCCCGTGGGCCTGGCGATCTCCAGTCGAGCACGCGGCGCCGACTCCTTGACGACCCACGATGTCCACGGTTTCCCTCTCCATGCAACACGCAGACTCCGCGCCCGAATGGCCGAATCCGGGGCAGAACAACGGCCCGGCAGCACCGAGAGCCCTGGACGTGGTGCGCGCCAGCGACTTGCCCTATGCCGATTTTCTCCGGCATTACCTGCGTGCGAACCGGCCCGTGGTCATCGACAACGCCGTGACCGCCTGGCCGGCGTTGCGAAAATGGACGCCGCACTATTTCAAGCAGCACTTCGGCCAGCGTCAGGTTCAGGTGTCCTACACCAAGCGCATGGCCTTTGCCGATTTTGCCGACGCCGTGCTGGCCTCCAGCGAACTGAGCCCTGGCCCCTATTTGTTCCGGCTGTTCTTCCACGAGCACTTGCCCGAGTTGCTGCCCGACCTGATCCCGCAGAACCCCTACGGCTTTCCGCTGCGCCATGTCAGCCCCCTGATGCCAGAGCGCTGGAGGCGCCCCGATGGTTTTCTCAAGCTGCTGATGGGCGGACCTGGCAGCAAGTTTCCGGTGATGCACTACGACCTGGAGCATGCCCATGCACAGATCACGGAAATCCATGGCGACAAAGAGTATTACTTGTTTCCGCCCGAGGACACGCCCTTGCTCTACCCCTCGCCGGTGCAGTCCAACCTGTCGCAGATCGACCAGCCACACAAGCCCGATCTGCAGCGCTTTCCACGCATGGCACAAGCCTCGCCTCACCACGCCATCCTCAAGCCGGGGCAGATGATTTTCATCCCCATGGGCTGGTGGCACGCTGCGCGGCCACTGTCGGTTTCCATATCGGTTTGCACCGCCATCTTGGACCGCTCGAATTGGCCCGGCTTCGTGCACGATGTCTGCGCCGCCGACCCGGCACGACCATTCAAGCGCCTGCTCAAGCAGCGTTATCTGCAGAGCGCCGGTGCCGTGATGCGAGCGATGGAAAATCTGCAAACGACGGCGCCGCATCTGGCGCGCGCGCTGGTGTTCCCGGCCAAACTCGCTCCCATTTCCGCTGAAGCCAGCCCCGAGCCTTCGGCGCAGCCCCTGAACATCCGCATACCCACGGCCTGAGGCAGCAGGCGTCGCAATCCCGGACTCCCGCACAACGCGATGCGCCGGCTGCGGCAATCTGGCCGCTTGATGAACGACGCGGCTAAAACGTGTCATCACATCGGCATGTGACCATCATCGAACCGTCACATCCTGTTCGTATCGTATCGATAGGAACAGGAGCCATCGATGCACCAACACCAAGAATTCGGGCCTGGGACAGGGCTCTTTCGTGAGCCTGCATCGTCACGCTGGCGAAACCAGGTTCATGTCACGCGCAAAGCCGCCGAGGGTGGGGAAGACGCGGCCGACTGCGCAGGACTGATCTTGACCTGGGCGAGCCAGCCGCACGAGGTGCTCGAAGCCCAGCGGCTGCGCTGGAAAGTCTTTGCTGAAGAGCTTGGGGCACGCATGGCCACGCCCTCGCCGGGTTACGACATCGACATCTTCGACCCTTACTGCGATCACCTGCTGGTGCGCAACGGCGACGGCTTGTTGGTGGGGACTTACCGCGTGTTGCCGCCGCACCAGGCCCAGCGCGTGGGCGGGCTGTATTCAGAGACCGAGTTCGACATCACCCGTCTGGTCCACCTGCGCCCGCGCCTGCTGGAACTGGGACGCTCCTGCGTGCGCCAGGGCTACCGCAGCGGCGGCGTCATCCTGGCATTGTGGGCCGGTCTGGCGCATTACATGCAAAGCCATGGGCTGGACGCAATGATCGGCTGCGCCAGTGTCTCCATGCGTGACGGCGGGCATAACGCCGCCAGCCTCTGGGCGAGGCTGCGCAAGACCCATCTCGCCGCGGTGGAGGATCGGATGCAACCACGCCTGCCGCTGCCTGTGGCCAGCCTGCGGCAGGATGGCCCGGCCGAAGCCCCACCGCTGCTCAAGGGCTATTTGCGGGTGGGGGCAAGGATCTGCGGCGCGCCCGCCTGGGACCCGGACTTCAACACCGCCGACTTCCCCCTGCTCATGCGCCTGGCCGACGTGAACCCACGCTATGCGCGTCATTTCCTGCATGCCGCGGACGCTCGAACGGGCCTGGCGGCGTTGTAGACATCACACCGCAGCAACGGTGTCGAGTTGCAATTCGACCCCGGCGCGCTGCCATTCCGCGACCTCCTGCTCCAGGCTGTACTGCGTCAATGGCGAGGCCTTCAACCAACGGGCACTGGCCTCGATGCGCGCCCCCAGCACACCGCTCTTGCCCGTGCCGGGCAGCAGCCGCAGACCACCGGGTTCGATCGCGTGGCGATTGCGCGCCATGAGCACGGCCAGCCGCAGAGCCAGCACGGCGCGCAGGTCGAGATTGATGCTGTCCAAGCCGCCGAGCTTCTTCAGCTTGCCGCCGTGACTCAGCACCATGTCGGCCATGGTCGCCTGCTCGCTGCGGGAAAAGCCGGGCATGTCGGCATTGGCCACGATATAGGCCGAATGCTTGTGATACGCGCTGTGGGATATGGACAGCCCCACCTCGTGCAGCGCGGCCGCCCAACGCAACGTTTGCTGCTGGGTCGAGGTCGCATCCGGGTTGAGCTGCAGGAACAGCGCCAGGGCCTGCTCCTCCACGCGCTCGGCCTGCTTCACGTCCACGGCGTAGCGCTGCATGAATTGCTGCACGGTGAGTTCGCGCATGTCCTGCTGCTGCTCGCGCCCGAGCAAGTCGTACAGCACCCCCAGGCGCAGGCCGGCGTCGGTGGCTTCCATGTCCTTGATGCCGAGTTCCTCGAACACCCCGAGCATGATGGCCAGACCACCCGGCGCCACGGCAATGCGGTCCGACTTGAGACCGACCATCCTCAGGGTTTCAAGGTTGCCCGCACGCACGTAGATCTTGCGCAACTCGCGCAGGCCGGTGCGGGTGATGCCCAGCGACTGTCCATGCGGATTGAGTTGGTTGCCGACCAGAATGTCGGCCAGCGCCCGTGCCGTGCCGCTGGAGCCCACGGCGTTGGTCCAGCCGGTCTTGCGGAAGGCGCTCGCGATGATTTGCACCTCGCGCCGGGCGGCCAGTTCGGCGGCCTTCATGCGCTGCTCGTCCACCAATCCACCTGGGAAAAAATCGCGGCTCATGGAAACGCAGCCGATGTAGAGCGACTCCATCAACCCCGGCTCGTGGCCCTGCCCGATGATGAACTCCGTGGAGCCGCCGCCGATGTCGACCACCAGCCGGTTTCCTGCAGCAGGTGCCACCGAGTGCGCCGCGCCGATATAGACCAGTCGCGCTTCTTCGCGCCCGGCGATGACTTCGATGGGAAATCCAAGGGCTGCCTGGGCACGCTCGAGAAACACATGGGCGTTCTTCGCCACGCGCACGGCGTTGGTGGCCACGGCGCGCACCCGCTCCGGCTGGAATTGACGCAGGCGCTCGCCGAAGCGGCTGAGTGTCGCCAGGGCGCGCTGTTGCGACTCTTCGGTGAGGTTCTTGTTCGCATCCAGCCCCGCGCCCAGGCGCACCGGCTCGCGCAGCGAATCCAGCGGATAGATCTGGGCGCCGTGACTGTTCTCGCTGGCCTTGCCCACCAGCATGCGAAAACTGTTGGAGCCCAGATCGACTGCTGCCAGGTGTTGGATGTTCAGGGACATGGGGGAGATTGCAGTGCCGAACAATGACAGGCATTGGAAGCTGTCATGCCGATTTCATCAAAGAATGACATCCTAAGCGCTAGTCTTCTTGTTTTCCCCCTGCCCCACCCGGCAAACCCGCGCCTCGTCTTGCTCCACACATGCCCGACAACCCCGATCCACGACTGCTCAACCGCGAACTCGGCATTCTGGCCTTCAACCGCCGGGTGCTGGCACAGGCTGAGGATGCGGCCATTCCGCCGCTGGAACGCCTGCGCTATCTGTGCATCGTCTCGTCGAACATGGACGAATTCTTCGAGACCCGAGTGGCCCAACTGCAGGATCTGCTGGAGCATGACACCCGCAGCATGACGCCTGACGGGCTGCGCGTGATCGATGCGCTGCAACTCGTTGCAGCGGAGGCGCACGCCCTGGTCACCGAGAAGTACCGCGTGCTGCAACAAGGCATCTATCCCCTGCTGCAGTCGGTCGGCATACGCTTCGTCACCAGCGGCGAATGGTCGCCGGCGCAACTGCAGTGGGCACGCAGCTATTTCGAGCGCGAGGTGATGCCCGTGCTCACCCCCATCGGCCTCGACCCGGCGCACCCCTTCCCCAAGGTGGTGAACAAAAGCCTGAACTTCGCCGTGCTGCTCGATGGCACCGATGCCTTTGGCCGCAATGTCGACCTCGGCATCATCCAGGCGCCGCGCGCCCTGCCCCGGGTGCTGGCCCTGCCGCAGGAACTGGGCCAGCACCGCTACAGCTTCGTGTTGCTGTCGTCGTTGATGCAGGCGTTCGCCGGCGATTTGTTCAGGGGTCTGAGCGTGCTTGGCGTGCACCAGTTCCGCGTCACGCGCAACAGCGAACTGTTCGTCGACGATGATGAAATCACCAATCTGCGCACCGCCTTGCAGGGCGAACTGCGGGCCCGCCATTACGGCGATGCCGTGCGCCTGGAGGTTGCCGCCGGCTGCCCGCAGCCCCTGGTGGAGCGGCTGATGCGCGAGAACGGGCTCAAGCCCGAGGACTGTTATCCGGTGGACGGGCCGGTGAACCTGATGCGCCTGCAAACCGTCATCGACATGGTGGCCGAGCCGACGCTGAAATACATCCCGCACACACCGGCTCCGATTCCGCACTGGCCGGGGGCCGGTGCCGAAGTGTTCGATCGCATTCGCACCGCCGACGTGCTGCTGCACCATCCTTACGACGCGTTTGCTCCGGTGGTGGACCTGGTGCGCGCCGCCGCGCGCGACCCCGACGTGCTGGCCATCAAGCAGACCATCTACCGCGCCGGCCACAACTCGGCGCTGATGGAAGCTCTGATCGAAGGCGCCCGCAACGGCAAGGAAGTGACCGTGGTGCTGGAGCTGATGGCGCGGCTCGACGAGGAAACCAACATCAACTGGGCCGCGCGCCTGGAGGCCGAAGGCGCGCACGTGGTGTACGGCGTGGTGGGCTTCAAATGCCATGCCAAGATGTTGATGGTGGTGCGGCGCGAAAAGCGCGGCCGACGTGCGCCGCAGCTGTGCCGCTACGTGCATGTGAGCACCGGCAACTACCACATGCGTACCGCCAGCCTCTACACCGATTTCGGCCTGATGACGGCCGACGAGGCCATTTGCGCCGATGTCAATCAAGTGTTCCTGGAAATCACCGGCTCATCGCAGTTCGAGCCGCTCAAGCGTCTGTGGCAGTCGCCGTTCTCGCTCCTGGACAACCTGCTCAAAGCCATCCGCAACGAGGCCCGCATCGCCAGAACGGGCCAGCGGGCGCGCATCTGGGCGCGCGTGAATGCACTGCTGGAGCCCACGGTCATCGAGGCGTTGTACAAGGCTTCGCAGGCCGGTGTTGACATTCGTCTGCTGGTGCGCGGGCCCTGCATGCTGCGGCCGGGCGTGCCGGGGCTGTCGGAAACCATTCGCGTGCGCTCCATCATCGGCCGCTTCCTGGAGCATTCGCGGGTGTTCTATTTTTTCAACGGCGGCAAGGAGGACGTGTGGATTTCTTCGGCCGACTGGATGGAACGCAACCTGTTCCGCCGGGTCGAGATCGCCACCCCTGTGCTGACCCCCAAGGCCAAGCTCAAGGTCATCGCCGAAGGTTTGAAGGTGCACTGGTCGTCCCCGGGCAACGCCTGGGACATGAATGCGCAGGGTTTGTGGAAACGTCCGCGCGGAGGTCGCACGGGCCGCGGCAGTCATCAGGCGCTGATCGACTCGCGGTCGGCCTGAGGCGTGTCCGGCGCCTGGGTGGCCTGATCCGGCTTGGCCAGATCCAGCCGCGCCAGCGGAAAACGCACGCTGAAGCTGCTGCCCAACCCGGGTTGGCTGCTGATGCGCAACTCCGACTGGTGCCGCAGCAGTGCATGCTTGACGATGGCCAGCCCCAGCCCGGTGCCGCCGGATTCGCGCGAGCGCCCGCGGTCCACACGGTAGAAGCGCTCGGTCAGGCGGGGGATGTGTTCCGGCGCAATGCCGATGCCTGTGTCGCTGACGCAGAATTCGGCGTAGGGCTCGCCGTAATCCGGATGCAGCACGCGCCAGGTGATGCGCACCTCACCGCCTGGCGGGGTGTAACGCACGGCATTGCTCACCAGATTGCTGAATGCGCTGGTGAGTTCGGTGCGTGCGCCGCGCAAACCACCCGCGTCAGCGCTGGCTTCGATGCGATGGCGCCCGGCCGACAGCACGCGTGCGTCGGCTGCCAGTCCCTCGACCATCTGCCGCATGTCCATGCGTTCCTCGGCCGGTTGATGCGGGTCGCCTTCCAGGTGCGCCAGGGTCAGCAAGTCGTCGACCAGATGGCGCATGCGGTCGGACTGCTCCTGCATCAGCCCGAGAATGTGGTTGCGCTCCTCGATGGAAAATTCCAGGGTGCGCAGGGATTCGACGAAACCGGCGATGACGGTCAGCGGTGTCTTGATCTCGTGCGAGACATTGGCGACGAAGTCGCGCCGCATGGCTTCGGTGCGCTCAACCTGGGTGACATCGCGCGACAGCAGCAGCTTCTCGCCCTCGCCGTAAGGAATGACCTGCACGCTCAGCAGCAAGGGGCCGTAGCTGCCGTTGCGGCGCATCAGCAGCGGCTCGTCGAAGCGCTTGGCGCCCATGTAGGCGAAGAACTCGGGGTTGCGGATCAGGTGCACGGCATGCTGGCGCAGATCGCGTTTCGGGTCCAGCCCGAAATGCGCTGCCGCGGTATCGTTGCACCAGTCGATCTGGTCACTGGCGTCCATCAGGATCACGCCGTTGGGCGAAGCCTGCAGCGCCTCGATGAAGCGCTTGAGTTTGTCTTCCTCGCGCGCCACGCGGGTTTCCCACAGGCGCAGCTGGCGCGCAGCGCGATAGAGCATCTCGGCCCAGACACCACGTGCTGCGGGAATGTTGTCATGTCGCGGCCATTTCAACCATGCCAGGACCCGCAGCTGCGCGGCGGTATCGGCGCCGATCACCACCAGCGCCACCGCGCACGCCACCAGCGCGGCGGGCAAGGGTCCGAACCACCAGCCGCTGAGACCTGCGCTCAACAGCATCAGGACGATCACACCGATCAGACGGAGGACGACGGCGCGCATGAGGATTGGACTGGGTGGCGGAGCAAACGGCGGGAAGTTGCGAGGCGAGTGGCGGACTTGGCTCGGGGTCGCCTGGATGCATGCAGCGGCCTGCCAGCGCGCACCTGCAGCAGCACCTCAGGCGCTGGCCGATAAGGCGGCTTCAAGCCCCGGGCGCGAGCTGCGGCGCAGGTGCATTTTGCCGCAGCGTGAAGCGATAGCCGGCACCGCGCACGGTCTCCACCAGCTCGGCGCAGTGCACGGGGGCCAGGGCTTCACGCAGGCGTTTGATGTGCACGTCCACCGTGCGCTCCTCGATGAAGACATGGTCGCCCCACACCTTGTCGAGCAGTGAGCCTCGGCTGTGCACACGCTCGGGGTGGGTCATCAGGAAATGCAGCAGCTTGAACTCGGTCGGACCCAGGCGCAAGTCCTGCTCGCTTGTGCCGCCGGTGAAGCTGACGCGGCGCGTGGACGGGTCCATCGCCAGGCCACCGGCACGCACCGGCTCGTCGGTGAGCTGGGGCGAGCGCCGGCGCAGTACCGAGCGGATGCGGGCCAGCAATTCCTTGGGGGAGAACGGCTTGGTGATGTAGTCGTCGGCACCGGCATCGAGGCCGGCAATGGTGTCGGCCTCTTCGCTGCGCGCGGTCAGCAAGATGAGCGGGATGCTGCGCGTGCGGGCGCCCTGGCGTAGCTCGCGCGCCAGGGCCAGGCCGGACATGCCGGGCAGCATCCAGTCGATCAGCATGACATCGGGCAGGATGTCACGAATCAGGCGCAGGGCCTCTTCGGCGCTGCCGGCCAGAATCGGGCAGTGACCGGCATGGCGCAGGTTGACCGCCAGCAGTTCGGCAATGGCTGGTTCATCTTCGACAACGAGAATATTGCTGGCCATGGTCATGATCAGAGTGAGCTGGCCACCTCGTTGAAGGCGTCCTTGTTGTGGCGCACATCGGTGCCACGCACCACGTAGATGACGAACTCGGCGATGTTCTTGGCGTGGTCGCCGATGCGCTCGATGGCCTTGGCGATGAACACCAGATCGAGGCTGGCCGAGATGTTGCGCGGGTCTTCCATCACGTAGGTGATGAGCTTGCGCATGAACGAGTCGAACTCGTCGTCGATGGCGGTGTCGCCATGCACGATTTCCACGGCGGCCTTTTCGTCCAGTCGGGCGAAGGCATCGAGTGCCTTGCGAATCTGGGCGATGGCCAGATCGGATTCGCGGGTGATCTCGTTGAACGAAATGCCGAGGTTGGAGCCCGATTCGATCAGGTCGCGCGCCATGCGGGCGATGCGGTCCGCCTCGTCGCCGACACGCTCCAGGTTGGTGATGGTCTTGGAGATGGCCATCAGCAGGCGCAGGTCGCGCGCCGTGGGCTGGCGCTTGGCGATGATCTGGGTGACATCGGCGTCGATCTCCACCTCCATCTGGTTCACACGCTTCTCGTTGAGCAGCACACCGCGCGCCGCCTCGACGTCGAAGTGGCGCAGGGCGTACACCGCCTGCGCGATTTGCGATTCGACCAAACCGCCCATTTCCAGAACCTGCGTGGAGATGGCACTGATCTCGGCATCGAACTGCGTGGAAATATGCTTGTCACCCATGGTTGCTCTCCGCTTCAGCCGAATCGGCCGGTGATGTAATCCTCGGTTTCCTGACGCTTGGGCTTGAGGAAGATTTGATTGGTGTCGCCAAACTCGATCATCTCGCCCAGGTACATGTATGCGGTGAAATCTGACACCCTGGCCGCCTGTTGCATGTTGTGCGTGACGATGGCAACCGTGTAGTCCTTCTTCAACTCCGTCACCAGTTCCTCCACCTTGGCGGTGGAGATGGGATCGAGCGCGGATGTCGGTTCGTCGAGCAGCAGCACCTCGGGTCTGATGGAAATCGCGCGGGCAATGCACAAGCGCTGTTGCTGGCCGCCCGACAGGCTCATGCCGCTTTGCTGCAGCTTGTCCTTGACCTCGTCCCACAGCGCCGTCTTGGTCAATGCCCATTCCACGCGCTCGTCCATTTCGGCGCGCGACAGCTTTTCGTAGAGCTTGATGCCGAAGGCGATGTTGTCGTAGATTGACATCGGAAACGGCGTGGGCTTCTGAAAAACCATGCCGATCTTCGCGCGCACCAGGGACACATCCTCGCCCGAGGTGAGAATATTCTGGCCGTCGATCAAGACCTCACCTTCGGCCCGCTGGTCAGGGTACAGCTCGAACATGCGGTTGAACACGCGCAGCAGCGTCGACTTGCCGCAGCCCGAAGGGCCGATGAACGCGGTGATCTGATTCTGCGCAATGTCCAGGCTGACATTCTTGATCGCCTTGTATTTGCCGTAGTAAAAATTGAGGTTGCGCACCGATAAGCGTGGCGGCGGCGGATTGACCTGAGCGGCTGGAGTATTCATGGTTCAGTCTTTCTTCCCGATCAGCAGTCGGGCCGTGATGTTGATGAGCAGAACGCCGCCCGTGATGATCAGCACGCCAGCCCAGGCGAGCTGTTGCCAGTTGGTGTAGGGGCTCATGGCGAACTTGTAGATGGTGACCGGCAGGCTGGCCATGGGCTGAGACAGGCCGGTGGTCCAGAACTGGTTATTCAGCGCGGTAAAGAGCAGGGGCGCGGTTTCGCCGGCAATCCGTGCCACCGCCAGCATGATGCCGGTGAGAACTCCAGCCCGCGCGGCGCGCAGGATGATCGCCGACACCACCTTCCACTTCGGCGCGCCAAGGGCGTACGCCGCCTCGCGCAAGGAACTGGGCACCAGGCGCAACATGTCGACGGTGGTCCGCACCACCACGGGCACAACCATCAGCGCCAGCGCTGCCACCCCGGCCCAGCCGGAAAAGGTCTGGGTGTTGGCCACGACGAGCGCGTAGACGAACAGGCCGATGACGATGGACGGTGCGGACAGGAGGATGTCGTTGATGAAATCCGTGGTGCGGCCGAAAGCGGTCTTGCCGCCGTATTCCGCCAGGTAGACCCCAGCCATGACCCCGACGGGCGTGCCCACCAGCGTGGCCGCTCCGGTCATGAGCACCGAGCCATAGATCGCGTTGAGCAGCCCACCGTTCGGGGAATCAGGAGGCGGCGTCATGTGTGTGAACACCGACACGCTCATGCCGCCCAGGCCTTGCGCCAGAACGGAATACAAAATCCAGGCCAGCCAAATCATGCCGAACAGCATCGCCGCCATTGCCAGGGTGAGCACCAGAGCGTTGATGATCTTGCGCTTGCGAAAGCGCTGCAGGCGAAAGTCACGCTGCAGCGGGGGCGTGGTGGCGTTCATGTCCGGCTCCCCTCGAACCGGCCCAGGCGGCGGAGCAAGAGCTTGGACAGCCCCAGCACCAGGAAGGTGATGAAGAACAGCACCAGTCCGAGATAGAACAAAGCCGCCTGATGCTCGGTGGACGCCTCGGCAAACTCGTTGGCCAACACGGAGGTGATGGTGTTGGCCGCCTCAAAGAGCGAGGCTCCGTTGAAATGGCTGGTATTGCCGACGATGAAGGTCACCGCCATGGTCTCCCCCATCGCCCGCCCCAGGCCGAGCATGATGCCGCCGATGACGCCGGTTTTCGTGTAGGGCAGCACCACGTTGCGCATGACCTCCCAGGTGGTGCAGCCCACGCCATAGGCCGACTCCTTGAGCATGGGCGGCGTGGTCTCGAACACATCGCGCATCACCGAAGCGATGAAGGGAATGATCATGATGGCGAGAATGATGCCCGCCGCCAGCAGTCCAATGCCCACAGGCGGCCCCTGGAACAGGGCACCCAGGAGCGGCACCTCACCGAACCAGTTCTGCAGCGGTGTTTGCACATAGCTGGAGAACAACGGCGAGAACACCAGCAGGCCCCACATGCCAAAAACGATGGAGGGAATGGCCGCCAGCAACTCGATCGCTGTGGCCAACGGCCGGCGCAACCAGCGCGGCGAAAGCTCCGTCAGGAACAACGCGATGCCAAAGCTCACCGGCACCGCGATGAGCAGTGCGATGAACGAACTCAGGACCGTGCCGTAAATCATGGTGAAGCCACCGAACACATGGTCGACCGGGTTCCAGCGGCTCGTGACGAGAAACTTCAACCCGAAAGCCTGGATCGCTGGCCAAGCGCCGATGAACAGCGACACGATGATGCCAGCCAGGGCCAGCAAGGTGATGAACGCGGCCAGCCACGCGGCGGCGCCGAACAACGCATCGCCGAGGCGACCTGGGCCGCGGCGCTGTCCCGGCTCGACCCGGGCGCCCAACACCCGCGAAGCGGGCTTGAGATTGGCGGAGGACGATGTCACGGACATGGTGGGGTCTTTCCGACGCAAAAACCGGCTCGCGTGGCACCAGGCCCAGCAAGCCGGTCTCGGACCATCAAGGACGTTTTCAGTTCTTCCACACGGTCTGGCCTGAGGTCGTCTTGATGCCGGCCCATTCCTTGCGAATTTGCGCCTTCACCGAGTCGGGCATGGGGATGTATTGCAGTTGCTCAGCAACCGCATCGCCCTTGTCGAACCCGTAGTTGAAGAACTTCAGCACCGCATCGGTCTGCGCAGGCTTGTCGGACACTTTGTGCACAAGCACGAAGGTGCCGCTGGTGATGGGCCAGGCGGTGGCGCCGGGCTGGTTGGTCAGGATCTGGTAGAACGACTTGGCCCAATCGGCGCCCGCAGCAGCGGCCTTCACATTGGCGTCCGTGGCGGCAACAAACTTGCCATCGGCATTCTGCAGCTGGACCATCGCCATGTTGTTCGACTTGGCGTAGGCCACCTCCACATAACCGATGGAATTGGGCAGACGCTGCACGAAGGCCGAAACGCCCTCGTTGCCCTTGCCGCCGACGCCAACCGGCCAGTCGACCGTGGTGCCGAACTTGTACTTCTCGGCCCACTCTTGGTTGACCTTGCTCAGGTAGTTGGTGAAGCCGAACGAGGTGCCCGAAGCATCCGCGCGACGCACCACGGCAATTTGCGCATTCGGCAACTTCGCACCCGGATTCAGCTTGGCAATGGCAGGATCGTTCCACTTGGTGATCTTGCCCATGTAGATGTCGGCCAGCGCGGCGCCGTTGAGCTTGAGTTCGTTGCTCTTGATGCCTTCGATTTTCACCACAGGGACGATGCCGCCCACCGCGGTCGGCCATTGCACCAGGCCGTCTTTGGCGAGTTGCTCATCGGTCAGCGGCATGTCCGAAGCACCAAAATCCACCGTCTTGGCGAGGATCTGCTTGATGCCGGCCCCGGAGCCCACCGACTGGTAGTTCAGGCGGCCACCACCGGCCTGCTGATAGGCATCGGCCCATTTGGAATACAGCGGGTTGGCGAAGGACGATCCTGCGCCCGTGACATCCAGCGCAAAAGCGCCGGTCGAGGTGGCCAGCACGGCGGCGGCGATCAAGCTTTTGAACACGATCTTCATGACGGATGCTCTCCCGAGGTTGATGGGTGCACCGCGTGGGCCACGCGGGTGCAAGTCAACACTCTAAGCAGAGAATATGACAAAACAATGAATGTCATGGTCGTTCGCAGTTGTATCAACCGTGAACATGCGTCACAGCCGCTGTCGCAGCAACAGTCGCGCGGCGATGTTGATCAGCAGCACCACGCCGATCACGATGAAAGCCGCCGCGTAAGCCAGGGCATGGGCCGAGGCGAAGGGCTGGTTGATGAAACTCCAGATCACGTAGGTGAGGTAGCCGATCGGCTCGTGGGTGAGTTGGCCATTCCACAGGTAGTTGGACCAGCCGGCGGTGTAAATCAACGGCGCCGTTTCGCCCACCGAAATGGCCAGCGCCAGAAGGGCGCCGGTGATCACGCCCGAGCGTGCTGCCGGCAACAGCACCTTGAACACGACTTGTTGCTCCTTGCAGCCCAGGGCATACGCCGCCTCGCGCAGGCTGGACGGGTTTTGCCGCATCGCCAGTTCGGTGAACCGCGCGATATAGGGCACGATCAACATGGCCAGGGTGATGGCCCCGGCAAGCGCCGAGAATTGCCAGCCCATTTCCTCCACCAGCGTGACGTAGCTGAAATACCCCAGCACGATGGATGGCACACCCGTGAGCACATCGGCGAGGAAGCGCACCAAACGCCCCCAGGTTCCGGCGCCGTATTCGGCCAGATACACACCCGCCAGCACGCCAATCGGCGCGGCGAACAGCAAAGCTCCACCGCTGAGCACCAAGGTGCCTTCAATCGCATTGAGCAAGCCGCCACTGATGCCGTTGGTCACCTGGGAGAACACCGTCCAGTTCAGCGCCTGGGCGCCGCGCGAAAGCACGGTCCAGAGAATGTCCACCAGGGGGACGACCACCACGATGAAGGCCAGGGTGCAAGCCACGCCGAACAGCGTGTTGCCGTAGCGGCGGCCGCGCGGCAGGGAGCGCCGAAGGGCAGGATCAGCCTGCGAACTTGGCACGTTGGGTGAGGAGGCGAGCGATGACATTGACGATGACCGCAATGATGAGCAAGACCAGGGCTATTTCCGCCAGTGAGCGCACGGCCATGCCGCTCGGGTCCTGCAAGGCACTGTCGAGTTGGGAGGCGATGAATGCCGCCATGCTGGTGATGGGGCTGTAGATGTTGTCGGGCAAGTAATTCAGCGCGCCGCCGCTGACCATGAGCACAGCCATGGTTTCACCCAGGGCGCGTCCCAAGGCCAGAATCACTGCGCCGATGAGGGGCGCGCGCACGGCTGGCAGCAGCGTCTTGCGCAGCATTTCGGAGCGCGTCGCACCGAGGGCAAAGCAGGATTCGCGCAACTCCTTGGGCACGCGCTGCAAGGCTTCGATCAGCGTGCTGGAAATCACCGGCAGCACCATCAAGGCCAGCACCAGTCCAGCCGTGAGCAGGCCATAACCGCTGGTGGCTTGAGCCGAGAAAAAAGGGATGAAAGGGAGGGCGTGGGCCAGGAACGGCGCGATGACTTTCATGGTCAGAGGGGCCAGCACCTCGAGGCCCCACAAACCGTAGACCACACTGGGCACCATGGCCAGCAATTCGACGATCTGGGCGAACACTCCGCGCAACCGGTGAGGCGCGTACTCGGCTAAAAACAAGGCGACACCAACGCCAACGGGCACGGCGAGCAACAACGCAATGGCCGAACTCGCGAGGGTGCCAACGATGAACACGGCGATGCCGTAATGGGCGCCCCTCGGCACCGTGAAGCCGTTGTGTTGAACTGGGTTGGCGTAGAGATTGCCCAGACTCCACGTGTTGGAAAAGAGGAAATGCAGGCCATTGAATTCAATGGCCGGCCAGGAATAGGCCGTGAGAAAAACGAAAACCGCGAGTAGAACCAGCGGAATGATGGCCGAGACTGCTTGAAGACCAGGACGAAAAAGACGCATGGAGGATGCTGCGAGCCGTCGAGCGTGATGGTGTGGGCGGTTCATGCACAAGCCCTGGGCCGCCAATGTAGGCGACACCAGGGAAGATGCCTGCAAGCAATCGTTACTGCGGTTACTGAATCTTGGCGATCTGCGCCTTGCTCAATTGCTGGATATGCGCCGGCAAAGCGATGAAGCGCACGACGTCCAGGTATTTCGCCGCGTTGCCACCCTTGGACTCAACCGCCCAACTCAGGAAATCCTTGATCGCCTTGGCGGTCTGTGGGTTGGCCTGCCTGGCGTTGACGATGGCGTACTCGTAGTTGATGATCGGATAGGAATCTGCGCCGGCAGAGAACACCAGGCTGATGCGCTCGTCGGCTGGGGTCTTGGCGATCAGACCATCGGCGGCGGCGCTCACGGTTTTAGCCGTAGGCAGCAGGAACTGACCCGCACGGTTCTTGATCATCGCCGTGCCCAGCCCCGCCTTGGCGACCTCGGCGTGGAAGCTCACGCCAATGTAGGCCACCGAATACGGCGTCTGCTGGCTGGCTTGCACCATGCCGGGGTTACCGTTGGCGCCCACGCCACCCTGCACGGCAGGCCAGGAAATCGAGGTGCCGTAGCCGACGCTGTCGTTCCACTTCGGCGTGGAAAACGACAAGTACTGGCTGAAAATGAAGGTGTCGCCACTGCCGTCGGTGCGGTGAATCGGAACGATGGCGTGGTCTGGCAACTTGACGCCGGGGTTCAGCGCCTTGATGGCCGCGTCGTCCCAATTCTTGATCGTGCCGCCATAAATCCCGGCCAGCACCGGGCCGTCGAGCTTGAGGTGGGTCTTGTTCAAACCGGGGACGTTGTAGTTGATGGTCTGGGCAGAAATGGCCAGCGGGATGTTGAGAATGCTCGGGTTCTGCTTGATCTGGCCATCGGCCATGTAGGCGTCGGAGGCACCGATCTGCGCCACACCGGAAATGGCTTCGGCGATGCCGGTGCCGCTGCCCGTGCCCTGGGTCGTGATCTTGATGTCGCCGTGCATCTTGGTGTAATCCGGCACCCAGATGTTGAACAGCGGATACAGCAGCGTGGAGCCGGTTTCGAGCAGGCTGACCGTAGCGGCATGGGCCGTGAGCGGCAACGCCGAAGCGGCGAGGCTGAGGCCGGCGGATAGCAGCAGGACCTTGATCTGACTGCGGCGGGACATCGGTGTAGGCATGAGGAACTCTCCTGGAGATGGGCACCGCTCAGGTGCGGTGTTCAGCCCACATTCAAGCCTGGCTCCATGACAGTCCCGTGACAATGTCCATTTCGTCACATCTCTCACATGTTGACACATCCGCGCAGTCCAAGCCAAGCGGATCGAGCACGTCGCGCCGCCTCAAACCGCTGCGGCCTTCATGGCCCGACCAACACCGCCTTCATGGTTTGTGCCAGCTGCTCGGCCCGCACCGCATCGGCATGTTCAACCATGATGCGCAGCACCGGCTCGGTGCCGCTGGGGCGTATGAGGACGCGGCCGCAGCCGTTGAGGCTGCCTTCCGCGGCGGCCCGGGCTTGGGCAAAACCTGGATGTGCCCTCCAGTCCAGGCCAGGCGGGAGTTTGACGTTGAGCAAAGTCTGCGGATACAGGCTCACCGCGACGAGTTGTTCGGCCAGGCTCTTGCCGGTGCGCACCACCAACTCCAGCATTTGCAGGGCGGCGACGACGCCGTCGCCCGTCGTGTGGCGATCCAGCAGCAGGATGTGCCCGGACCCCTCCCCGCCGAGTTGCCAGCCGCGTGCCAGCAGTTCCTCCAGCACGTAGCGGTCACCCACGGCTGCACGCACAAACTCCAGGCCTTGGGCCTTGATCGCCTGCTCGACGGCGAGATTGGTCATGAGCGTGCCCACCACACCCGTGGGTCTGCGGTCCACAGCGAGCAGGTAAAGCAGTTCATCGCCGTTGAACAGTCGGCCTTGGCTGTCGACGATCTGCAGACGGTCGGCGTCGCCATCGAGAGCGATGCCGTAGTCGGCACCATGGGCCTTGACTTCGCGGATCAAAGCCTGGGGCGCCGTGGCACCGACGTCCTTGTTGATGTTGAAACCATCGGGCTGAGCGCCGATGGAAATCACTTCGGCTCCGAGCTCGTGAAAGACCGCCGGGGCGATGTGATACGCCGCGCCATGAGCACAGTCCACCACTAGGCGCAGACCTTTCAAGGTCAGGTGATTGGGAAAGGTGCTTTTGCAAAACTCGATGTAGCGCCCCGCCGCATCGTCAAGCCGGCGCGCTTTGCCGAGTTGCTCGGAGGGCACGCAACCTTCGGCGGCTGGCAGTTCCGCTTCAACTTCCAATTCCCAGGCGTCGGGCAGTTTGCTGCCGCCGGCAGAAAAAAACTTGATGCCGTTATCGGCGAAGGGATTGTGCGAGGCGCTGATGACCACGCCCAGATCCAGCCGCAGCGCCCGCGTGAGATAGGCCACACCGGGTGTGGGCAATGGCCCGACCAGCACCACATCACAGCCCGCTGCCGAGAAACCGCACTCCAGCGCGGCTTCGAGCATGTAGCCCGAGACACGCGTGTCTTTGCCAACGAGCACCACCGGGCGCTCCACCCCATGCCGACGCAACACGCGACCGGCAGCATGACCCAGGCGCAAGCCGAATTCAGGCACGATGGGACTCTTGCCTACGCGCCCGCGAACACCATCGGTTCCGAAGTACTGTCTGCTCATGTTGGCTCCATCGCGAGAAGATCCGAGCACTGTAGGCATGAGGTCGGATTTTGCCAAGCCGTGATTGCGGGACGAGGCGAGACAGCCATCAACCGCGCAAGGCCGTCCACACGTTCAAGGCATCGACAGTGGCGGCCACGTCATGCACGCGAACAATCCGCGCGCCAGCAGCGATGCAAGCCAGCGCCGCGGCAAGACTGCCGGGAAGCCGTTCGGCAACCGGGCGCCCAGAAGTGCCGCCGATCATGGACTTGCGTGAAACTCCCACCAGGACTGGATAACCGCAGGACACCAACGCTTCAAGCCCCTGCGCCAGCGCGATGTTGTGAGCCAGGGATTTGCCGAAACCAAAACCAGGATCAAGGCAAAGACGAGCCGCGGGAACACCCAGTGCCAGGAGAGCGGCGGTTCGCCGCAAGAGAAAATCACGCACCTCGGCAACCACGTCACCATAGTCTGGCTGGAGTTGCATGGTGCCGGGTTCGCCCTGCATGTGCATGAGGCACACCCCGGCTTGCGAAGCTGCGACGATAGCCTCCGCGCCAGGCATGCGCAGGGCATAGACGTCGTTGACGATGTCCACGCCCAGGTCGAGCGCACGCCGCATGGTCTCGGGCTTGTAGCTGTCGAGCGAAATCGGCACGCCCCAGCGCAGGGCCTCGAGCAACACGGGCCCGATGCGCGCCCACTCGACCTCCGCATCGACGGCGCGGGAACCGGGTCGCGTGGACTCGCCGCCGATGTCGAGAATGTCAGCGCCTGCCTCCACCAGGGCGCTGGCATGCCGGATGGCAGAACTGGCATCATCATGCTGGCCGCCGTCGGAAAACGAGTCGGGCGTGACGTTGACGATGCCCATGACCAGGGGGCGCGAAAGCGTCAACTGGAATCGGCCCGCTGACCAGGTTTGAGGCATGCAATCTCGATCGAGGCGTGGTGGTTTGCCGATGAAAAAACGGCCCGGTGTCTACCGGGCCGTTTTCTCGAAGGAGCGACTCAGGCTGCCGATGCCGATGGCGCGTCAGCAGACAAGCCGCTGGGCCGTCCCGTGGCAGGCGGCTGTTGCCCTGTGGTGGTTGCACCTGGGGGTTTGGGGGCGCGCGGGGGACGGCCCGACATGATGTCTTCGATCTGGTCGGAGTCGATGGTTTCCCACTCCAACAAGGCCTGCGCCATGGCATGCATCTTGTCCTTGTTGTCCTCGATGAGCTTGCGTGCCAACACGTATTGCTCGTCGATGATGCGGCGAATTTCACCATCGACCTTCTGCATGGTCTGCTCTGAGACATGCGTCGTCTTGGTGATGGAGCGACCGATGAACACCTCGCCTTCATTCTCGGCATAGACCATCGGACCGAGAGCGTCCGACATGCCGTAGCGCGTCACCATGTCACGCGCCAGTTGCGTCGCGCGCTCAAAGTCGTTGGAGGCGCCCGTGGTCATTTGGTTCATGAACACCTCCTCGGCGATACGCCCGCCGAACAGCACCGAGATCATGCTGAGGATACGGTCGCGGTCCATGCTGTAGCGATCGTTCTCGGGCAACTGCATGGTCAGCCCCAGGGCGCGGCCGCGTGGAATGATGGTGACTTTGTGCACCGGGTCGGTCTTGGGCATCAGCCTGGCGACCAATGCATGTCCGGACTCGTGGTAGGCCGTGTTGCGACGCTCGTCCTCGGGCATGACCATGCCCTTGCGCTCGGCGCCCATCATGATCTTGTCCTTGGCGCGTTCGAAATCTTCCATCTCCACCAGCCGACCACTGCGACGAGCGGCGAAGAGCGATGCTTCGTTCACCAGATTGGCCAGATCGGCGCCCGAAAAGCCGGGCGTGCCGCGCGCCAGAATGTCGGCACGAACGTCAGGGCCGATGGGGGCCTTGCGCATGTGCACGATCAGGATTTGCTCACGGCCACGAATGTCTGGAAGCTGCACATACACCTGGCGGTCGAAGCGACCGGGCCGCAGGAGTGCCGGGTCGAGAATGTCAGGGCGGTTGGTGGCAGCGATCACGATGACGCCGAGATTGGTATCGAAACCATCCATCTCGACCAGCATCTGGTTGAGTGTTTGTTCACGCTCGTCATTGCCACCACCCAGACCTGCGCCGCGATGCCGCCCGACGGCGTCGATTTCATCAATGAAAATGATGCATGGGGCGTGCTTTTTCGCGGTCTCGAACATGTCGCGCACGCGGGAAGCGCCCACGCCAACAAACATTTCGACGAAGTCGGAACCCGAAATGGAAAAGAAAGGCACTTTGGCCTCGCCGGCCACGCTCTTGGCCAACAACGTTTTACCTGTACCGGGAGGGCCGACCAGCAGGACACCACGGGGGATGCGTCCGCCGAGTTTCTGAAATTTTTGCGGGTCTTTGAGGAAGTCGACGAGTTCTTTGACCTCTTCCTTCGCTTCATCACATCCGGCCACGTCGGCGAAAGTCACGGTGTTGCTCGATTCGTCCAGCAAACGGGCCTTGGATTTTCCAAAGCTGAATGCGCCCCCACGGCCGCCGCCCTGCATCTGGCGCATGAAGTAGACCCACACGCCGATGAGCAGCAGCATGGGGAACCAGGAGATCAGGATTTGCATCAAGAACGACTGCTCCTCGCGCGGAGCGCCGGTCACCTGCACGCCGTCTTTGATCAGATCACCCACCATCCACAAGTCGCCGGGTGAAGTCAGCGCATAGCGCCGGCCTTCGGTCGTCGTCACGTCCAAGGTGCCGCTCTGGTGCACGATCACCTTCTTCACGCGGCCTTGCTTGGCCTCCTGCATGAACTGGGTGTAGCTCACGGAGTCGGTCGGTGCCGTGCGATCGAACTGCTTGAACACGGTGAAAAGCACCAATCCGATCACCAACCAGATTGCAACTTTGGAAAACCATTGATTGTTCAAAACAAACTCCTGGGGCTCCGGCGTGGAGCAAACGCGTGAATTGCAGCACGTTCAATGTCGCAGCACTCAACCTGGGGCCGATTCTAGGCGAATCAAGCGTGGACTCCTGGTTTTCTCCGAGTAAACCCACAAGGCCGAAGGAAATTTTTAGTCAATGGCTATGAAAATTATCAAAACCATAGTTCACCCGGAAATGGGGCCGGCAATTTTGGGATTCAACCCCAAAATGAACACCTCGGCCGAGCGATCCCGCGAAGCCTTGGGTTTGATGGCCTTCACGGTTTTGAACTGCAATTTGAAACGGTTGACGATCTGGCTGAAATAGCCCGTGTGAAAACTCTTGATCAGCATCACACCATCCTCGCTCAGCCAGTTGCGGGCCAAGTCGAGCGCAAGGTCAGCGAGGTGTTCGATGCGCGCAGCGTCGGCTGAGGCAATGCCCGAAAGATTGGGCGCCATGTCCGAGAGCAAAACATCCACCCGACTGCCCTGCAGCGCCGCTTCGAGTTGGGCCAGCACGTCGGCCTCGCGGAAGTCCCCTTGAATGAACTGCACACCGGTCACCGGCTCCATGTGCAGCAAATCCAGGGCAATGACGGTTCCGCGCAGGCCGCCCTCCGGACTGGCCAGCTTTCGACTCAGGTATTGGGACCAGGCTCCAGGTGCACTGCCGAGATCCACCACGACATGGCCGGGCTGAACCAGCTTGTTGGCCTCGTCGATTTCCTGCAGTTTGTAGACGGCGCGCGAGCGGTAGTTGTCCTTTTGCGCCCGCTTGACGAAAGGGTCGTGCAAATGCTCGTTCAGCCAGGCTTTCTTGAAACGATTTTTTTTCATGGGAACAGGGATTTCATCGAAACGATTTGAAATTGCAGAGGGCGCCATCGGCAGAAGACGGATAATTCAGGTATGACCACCTTGCACCTCACCCCAGCCGACCGCAGCGCCAAGCGCGCCCAGGCTCACTCGCTCAAACCGACCGTGCTCATTGGCGACCAGGGCCTGACCGAAGCCGTCGTGGCCGAAATCGACCGTGCCCTGTCGTCACACGGGCTCATCAAGGTGCGTATCGCCTCGGATGATCGCTCAGCCCGCGCCGAAGGCCTGGAACGCATCTGTGAAACGCTCGGTGCCGCACCGGTGCAAAGCATTGGCAAGGTGCTGGTGCTGTTCCGGCCCATTCCGCTCGAGAGCGACGACGCATCAACGGGAAAAACCAGGGGCGCCGGGCCCAAGCAGGTGAAAGTTGTCGTGCCCTCCACCAGCCCGACCCACCGCGCCCGCATCAAACGCGTCACCGTACTGGGAAACGAACGGCTGACCGCCACAGGCAAAGTCAAGCGCGCCAAGCCACGTCAATCCAGCATCAAAAAAATTCGTCTGGGCTGAAGTCGTTCCCGCGAGCCACCAGAACCGCCTGGCTCAAGCCCCGGCTCGCCAGTCAGCCGCGACCGGCAGCTTCCAGACGTACGCCAAAACGCATACCGCCTGCAACAGGTAGACCAAGCTTGCGGCCGCATGCCACATCCCGGCATCGGGTGCATGGTTGACGGCAGCTTGAATCAGATTGGGAACGACGCCGAATTCGCCGAGCACGGCAAAGAAAATGCCGCCTAGCACCAGGAAGAAGGGCGTTGACGCCGAGAGCGGCTTGGCGTAACGACGCTCCAGCAGTGCCAGCGCGAGGCCGAGAATCAGCGCGGCGAGGGTCATCAGATAAAACATGCGGCTGGCCACCCTCGCGGCCAACATTGCCTCCGGCACGATGGCAAAGGCAGTTGGCGCGCCGATCAGGCCAACGGCTGCCAAGCCACCCAGCCACAAGGCGGCGAGCACGTAGCTCAGTCGCAATTGCAGGCGCGCATTCATGCGTATTTCACCTTGACGATTTCGTAGCCGCGCACGCCGCCTGGGGCCATGACCTGGGCGATATCGCCCTCCTCTTTGCCGATGAGGGCACGAGCAATGGGCGAACTCACGGAAATCATGCCCAGCTTCAGATCGGCCTCATCGTCGCCGACGATCTGATAGACGACGGCATCGCCGCTTTCCTCGTCCGACAACTCCACAGTGGCGCCAAACACGACCCGACCTTCGGCATGCAGTTCGGCGGGATCGATGATCTGCGCCGACGACAGCTTGGTTTCCAACTCGGCGATACGGCCTTCGATAAAACCCTGGCGATCCTTGGCTGCTTCGTACTCGGCGTTTTCCGACAAATCGCCTTGTGCCCGTGCCTCGGCAATGGCCTGAATGACGGCATGACGCTCCACGGATTTGAGGCGTTGCAGTTCGGCCTTGAGTTTTTCCGCGCCACGGCGGGTCATGGGTGTGGGCATGGGTGGTGCATCCAGTGATGGAGTTTCAAAAAAAACGCCGCAGCAGCGCACTGCCACGGCGATTCATCGGTCTACCGGCTTAGTGTGCCAAACGCAGCGACTGATGTAAAGACTGCAGAGAATAGATCTCAAATTGCCGCAGGCACTTCATCCCCTCCACTGCCGCTTCGGCCCCGGCGATCGTGGTGAAGGTGGCCACGCGGCTGGCCAGGGCGGTGATGCGGATGGCACGTGAGTCGGCAATGGCGTTGCGTCGTTCCTCCACCGTGTTGACCACCAGCACGATATCGCCGTTTTTCATCATGTCGACGACATTGGGTCGGCCTTCGGTGACCTTGTTGACCACGTCCACGGGCAGGCCGGCTGCCGCCAGGGATGCAGCCGTACCGCGTGTGGCCGTGAGCAGGAACCCCATGGCCACCAACTCGCGCGCAACGTCAACCATGCGCGCCTTGTCGTTGTTCTTGACGGAGAGGAACACTCTGGCGCTTCCGGGAACGCCTGCCTCCGGCAAGCGCGAACCCGCGGCGATTTGCGATTTGACGAAGGCCTCGCCAAAGCTGCGGCCCACACCCATCACTTCGCCGGTGGATTTCATCTCGGGGCCGAGTATGGGATCGACCCCGGGGAATTTGACGAAAGGGAAAACCGCCTCTTTCACACTGAAGTAGCCGGGCACGACCCCAGCGGGAACACGCTGCTGCGCCAAGGTCTGGCCCACCATGCAGCGCGCGGCGATCTTGGCCAGTTGAAGGCCGGTGGCCTTGGAGACGAAGGGGACGGTGCGGGAGGCGCGGGGGTTGACCTCGAGCACAAAGATGCGGTCTTCGCCACCGTCTTGCTGAATCGCGAATTGCACGTTCATCAGGCCGACCACATGCAGTCCATGTGCCATGGCCACGGTCTGGCGCTCGAGCTCGGCGATGGTGGTGGCCGACAGCGAATAGGGCGGCAGCGAGCAGGCCGAATCGCCCGAGTGCACGCCCGCCTGTTCAATGTGCTCCATGACACCGGCAACGAACACGTCATGGCCATCGCAGATGGCGTCGACATCGCATTCGATGGCATCGTTGAGGAATCGGTCGAGCAGCACCGGCGAATCGTGCGACACCTTGACCGCCTCACGCATGTAACGCTCGAGATCGCGCTGCTCATGCACGATGTCCATCGCCCGCCCGCCCAACACATAGCTGGGGCGCACCACCAGCGGATAGCCGATGTCCTCGGCCTTGGCGATGGCCTCCGCCTCGGAGCGCGCCGTGCGGTTGGCTGGTTGCAGCAAACCCAGATCGTTGATGAGATGCTGAAATCGCTCGCGATCCTCGGCAGCGTCGATCATGTCGGGGCTGGTGCCGATGATCGGCACGCCCGCGGCTTCCAGCGCCAGCGCCAGCTTAAGCGGCGTTTGCCCGCCGTATTGCACGATGACGCCGGCGGGCTTTTCCTTGTCGACGATTTCCAGCACATCTTCCAGCGTCAGCGGCTCGAAGTAGAGCCGGTCGGACGTGTCGTAATCGGTCGAGACGGTTTCGGGGTTGCAGTTGACCATGATGGTCTCGTAGCCGTCTTCGCGCAGCGCGAGTGCCGCATGCACGCAGCAGTAATCGAACTCGATACCCTGGCCGATGCGGTTGGGTCCACCGCCCAGCACCATGATTTTCCGGCGATCGGAGGGCTCGGCCTCGCACTCGTCCTCGTAAGTCGAATAGAGGTAGGCAGTCTGTGTGGCGAACTCGGCAGCGCAGGTATCGACCCGTTTGTACACCGGGCGCACGCCCAACTCATGGCGGCGCTTGCGCACGGCGCTCTCGGTGGACTTGAGCAAATAGGCCATGCGCCGATCCGAAAAACCCTTGCGCTTGAGCCAGCGCAGCGTGTCGGCATCGAGCGCTTCGAGCAGGGTGCGCTCGAGTTGCAGCTCGGTATCGACGATGTCCTTGATCTGCGCGAGGAACCAGGGATCGATGCGGGTGAGTTGGTGCACGTCATCGAGACTGAAGCCCTGCGCCAAGGCGTCGCCCAGATACCAGATACGCTCCGGGCCGGGCTCACCGAGTTCACGCTCCAGCGTTTCGCGGTCGGTGGTTTTCTGGTTCAGGCCGTCGACGCCGACTTCCAGACCTCGCAGCGCCTTCTGAAAACTTTCCTGAAAGGTCCGGCCGATGGCCATGACCTCACCCACCGACTTCATCTGCGTCGTCAGCCGTGAATCGGCCTGGGGGAATTTCTCGAAGGCGAAGCGCGGAACCTTGGTGACGACATAGTCGATGGTCGGCTCGAACGACGCCGGGGTGACGCCTCCGGTGATGTCGTTACGCAACTCGTCCAGCGTGTAACCCACAGCCAGCTTGGCGGCGATCTTGGCAATGGGGAATCCCGTGGCCTTCGAGGCCAGCGCCGAAGAACGTGACACGCGCGGATTCATCTCGATGACGATCAGCCGTCCGTCAGCCGGATTCACCGCGAACTGCACGTTCGATCCGCCGGTATCCACCCCGATTTCGCGCAGCACGGCGATGCTGGCATCGCGCATGACCTGGTACTCCTTGTCGGTCAGGGTTTGCGCCGGAGCGACGGTGATCGAATCGCCAGTGTGCACCCCCATCGGGTCAAGGTTCTCGATCGAGCAGACGATGATGCAGTTGTCCGCGCTGTCGCGCACCACCTCCATCTCGAACTCTTTCCAGCCGATCAGCGACTCCTCGATCAACAGCTCACGGGTGGGAGAGGCTTCGATACCGCGCTTGCAAATGGCCTCGAACTCTTCCGGGTTGTAGGCGATGCCGCCACCCGTTCCACCGAGCGTGAAACTGGGGCGAATGATGGTGGGAAAGCCGATGGTCTTCTGCACACCCCAGGCCTCCTCCAGCGTATGGGCGATACCCGAACGCGCCGAGCCCAGGCCGATCCGGGTCATGGCCTGCTTGAACTTTTGCCGGTCTTCGGCCATGTCGATGGCCTCGGGTTTGGCACCGATGAGTTCCACGCCGTACTTGGCCAGAATACCGTTGTGGTGAAGGTCGAGAGCGCAGTTCAGGGCGGTCTGCCCGCCCATGGTCGGCAGGATCGCATCAGGCCGCTCGCGCGCCATGATGGTCTCGACAACTTGCCAGGTGATGGGCTCGATGTAGGTGACATCGGCCGTTTCCGGGTCCGTCATGATCGTGGCCGGATTGCTGTTGACCAGAATGACCTTGTAACCCTCTTCGCGCAAGGCCTTGCAGGCCTGGGCTCCGGAGTAATCGAACTCGCAAGCCTGGCCGATGACGATGGGGCCAGCACCGATGATCAGGATGCTTTGAATGTCTGTGCGCTTGGGCATGGGGCGATGCAGGTGGAATGCAGGGGAAAATTGGTCCGGCTCACTTGACCGTCGCCGTGGCGAGACGCGCGCTGAAGGCCATGAATGCCGCGCCCACCACGCCGGTGAGCCCAGCGGCAAGGCGGCGACGGCGGCGGAACGCCTCGGCCAGGCGTGAACCGGCGAAAATCAGCGTGGAAAGATAGAGCAGGCTGAACAATTGCACGATGCCACCGAGGATGAGAAAGGACAGTGCTGGATGTGCATAGGCCGGATCGACGAACTGAATGAAAAACGATATGAAGAAGAAAATGGCCTTGGGGTTGAGCAGACTGATGAGCAAGGCCTTGCCCAGGGGATGTGCCGCATCGACCCGTGCCGCCGGCGCGACCGGTGCTTCGGCCTGCCTGTAGCGACGTAACGCCGCACGCAGCATGTTCAGACCAATCCAGGCGAGGTAGGCCGCGCCGAACAATTTGACGACGACGAACAACCAGGCAACCGCCTCGAGCAGACTCGCCAGGCCTGCGGCGGCCAGCACCATGAGCACCGTGTCGCCGATGAAGATGCCGCAAGCTCCGAGGTAGCCCTGCTTCACCCCGCGCTGTGCCGCCACGCTGAGCACGTAGAGGGAGTTTGGCCCCGGCAACAGCACGATGAAGACCGCACCGAGCACATACAGCCCGAGATCGGTGATGCCGAACCAATCGTGCATGGCGGCCAGGCCCAGACTTCAGGCCGCGGCCCGTTGACGCTGCATCAAGCCGACAAAGCGGTCGAACAGTTCGCCAATATCGTGGGGGCCAGGGCTGGCTTCAGGATGCCCCTGGAAACAGAACGCAGGTTTGTCGCGGAATTCAAAGCCCTGCAGTGTGCCGTCGAACAAGGAGACATGGGTGGTGCGCACATGCGGCGGCAGAGTGTCGGCATCGACAGCAAAGCCGTGATTCTGGCTGGTGATGCTCACGCGCCCGGTGTCGAGGTTTTTCACCGGATGATTAGCCCCATGGTGACCGAATTTCATCTTGAAAGTCCGCGCGCCTGCCGCCAGGGCCATGATCTGGTGGCCCAGACAGATGCCGAATGTGGGCACGCCATGTTCGATCAAACGGCGTGTTGCGGCGATGGCGTAATCACAGGGCTCAGGATCACCCGGCCCGTTCGACAGGAACACACCGTCGGGTTGCAGGGCCAGGACCGCTTCGGCTGTGGTCTGCGCCGGAACCACCGTGACGCGGCAGCCACGCGAGGCCAGCAAACGCAAGATGTTGAACTTGACGCCAAAGTCGTAGGCGACGACGTGAAAGCCAGGTTTGCCCAACTCGCCGTAGCCTTGTTCAAGCGACCAGGACGTCTGCCCCCAGACATAGGGCTCGGCGGTGCTCACGACCTTGGCCAGGTCCATACCGGCCAGACCACTGAAGCCGCGGGCTCTGGCAAGCGCTTGCGCCACGTCGGCCGGGCCGACAACTTGGCCGGGGGGCCATGCCATCAGGCAGCCGTTCTGCGCGCCTTTGCTGCGCAACAAGCGGGTGAGTTTGCGGGTGTCGATGCCAGCGATGGCAACCGTGCCGGTGCGATGCAAATAATCGCCCAGGCCTTCGGTTCTACGAAAATTCGAATCGAGTCGAGGCAAATCCTTGATGACCAGCCCGGCGGCATGAATGTTTGCAGCCTCAACGTCCTCCGGGTTCACGCCGACATTGCCGATGTGCGGATAGGTCAGGGTGACGATCTGCCGGCAATAACTCGGGTCGGTGAGAATTTCCTGGTAACCGGTGATGGCCGTGTTGAACACCACCTCACCCGTGGTTTCTCCAACCGAGCCGGCGGAGATGCCGTGAAAGACCGAACCGTCGGCAAGGGCCAAAATCGCTTTGGGTTGCAACGGCAGCATGGATTGGTTCTCCGGACGCGCTAGGTGTCGCGTGGCTTGTGTTGTAGCGTTGAAAACACGCTGTGTTTGGGGGGCGTCGGGTGCACGAACAACCCGTTTTTGAGTTTGACCCAACATGACGCAAAGCCTTTGAATTATAGCCATGCCACCCACCCGCCTCACCCAGCTTCGCACACAGGTTGACTGGCCCTCTTCGTCGATCGGATGCGGTGTGTCGACCCTGTCCTGGAGGTCCCTCAGCGAGACGAAACGCTCACCGCCCATCGCCGCGAGCCTGGGCTTGGCAATGCCCTGAACCATCCGCGGCACTCGCCTCGGCAGTCCGTGCCAATCCCACCAGCGACATCCGCGCGGACTTCACCTCTTGGGGGCTGATGCCCCCGGCAATCCAGTGCGGGCCGTCGATTGCGGCGGTTTTGGCACCGCATGCGGTGGCGATGGGACGCTTCGATCCGGCCTCGTGAAGACGCCCTGGCTGATCAGACCGTCGCTCATCCTCGTCAAGGCCTTGTCAGCACAACCGCCATGCGCAGCCTCCAATCGCCATCCAGGCATGCCTTCGTTCCTTGGCGATGGCGATGAAGGACGCGAGCCCTTCCACGCCAGGCTGCCGAACTCCAGCCGCCGCCGCGCCAAGCTGCGCCAACACGCCAAACCGCGCACGCGGTTGAGCCGCACCCTTTGCGAGCAGCAATCGTCCGGCTATGCTCAGTTCGACGCTGCGGCGGTGCGTGCAGTTCAACACTGGAGTTTCACTCCCGCTCTGGCTGCCGGTCCGGTCATCTCCGGCTCGGCGCCGGCACCAACCGCAGGGTCGCTCGCTCCCCGATCGGCAACCGCAACGCACTCGAACCCGGAAGAACGTTCGCACACCGATTGGGCCAAGTCGGCAACCCACGCTCGAAAAGGACGCACGCATGTTCAAGAATTTCCACCCAATTCGCATACAGACCGGCACCTCGAGCATCGCAGGTCGCATGGGCGGCAGCGGACCACCGTTGCTGTTGCTGCATGGCCATCCCCAGACGCACATGATCTGGCACAAGATCGCTGACGCCTTGACGGCACATTACACCGTCGTTGCAACCGATTTGCGCGGCTACGGCGCATCGTCGAAACCTCCGGGGCAAGCCGATCACAGCACCTACAGCAAGCGCGCCATGGCAGAAGATCAGGTTGCGGTGATGCAAAGCCTCGGTTTCGAGTCGTTTGACATCTGCGCCCATGACCGTGGTGCCCGAGTTGCACACCGACTGTGCCTGGACGCCCCTGCCGCGGTGCGCAAAGCCATCTTGCTCGACATCGCCCCGACCCTGTCCATGTATGAGCAAACCAATCGGGCCTTCGCAACCGCCTACTTCCATTGGTTTTTTCTGATCCAGCCCGCACCATTTCCGGAGAAATTGATCAACAGCGACCCCGATGCCTACATCGATGCCGTGATGGGCAATCGTTCAGCTGGCATGGCTCCTTTCACGCCTGAGGCACAGGAAGCCTATCGGTCCGCTCTGCGAAGCGAGGGGGCTGTACAGGCCATGTGCGAGGATTACCGGGCTTCAGCGACGATCGATCTGGATCACGATCGATGGGACCGTCAGCAAGGCCGCCGCATCACGAGCCCGTTGCGCGTGCTGTGGGGGCGCCAAGGCATCGTCGGGCGCTTGTTCGACCCCTTGCGTGAATGGAGCCAAGTAGCCGAACAAGTCAGTGGCCGTGCCCTGGATTGCGGGCACTACATTCCGGAAGAAGCCCCCGACGCCCTCTTGGAGGAAATCTATGCCTATTTGCGCTGACGACCCTGGAAATCCGTCGGATTAGCGCCAGTTGGATGAGTTTCTCGCAGCCGCAATCGGCATGATGGCGGGTCAAAAACGATTCAGCACCGCCTGGATTTTTTCTTCCAGGCTTAAAGATTTGACGGATTGAAAAAACGCCGCAACAACGTTCATCCGTAATCGACATTCTTGTCGGCGTGAGCATCGACCTGCCTGGCTTCCGCAATCACATCACGCAGAGCCTCTCGGGTTTTGGACGTCGATTCCTGCAAATTCTGCGCCAATCTTTGCTTCTGTTCGGTCAGAATTGCGCTATCCGTACGCATGATTCCGATTGCAAGACTCATCAGACGCATGGCACCGGTTTCCATGCAAACACCCTTCAGCGCATGAGCGGCATCGTACACGCCATTATGATTTCCCGTGTCCAACGCGTCGAGAATGCGCGTGGCATTGCGCTCGATGTCCGTGCTGGCGCGCTCCAGCAATTCCTTGATAAAGTCACGCCTTGTGCCGATTTGCTTGAGTTTATCGATGACATTCATATCGATATAAACCGTAGGAACAGGGCGCAAATGTTGCAACTCAGCGGATTCCGGTGACACGTCCCTGCGCTCAGAAAGAATCGGCGCAGAGGACAATGTCCGCCGCGCATCAATCGAAAAGCAGGATTGATGGATCGCATCACGCAGTTCCTGGGCCAGAACTGGTTTTGTGAGGACTCCAACTGCGCCAGTATTTTTCAACCTTGAGGCGGTTAATGCAGACGCGTCGGCCGTCAAAAAATAGGCAGGGACAGGATTGCGACAGCCGAACCGATAGGTTTGCAACACCGTGCTGCCGTCTATGTCACCAAGATTATAGTCAAGCAAAATCAAATCGAACTGGTCTGTACTTCCCAGGATATCAAGCGCTTGTTCCCCGCTATCGGCCAAAATGACGGAGTGCCCCTCTTTCTGTAAAATTTCCTGCAACAGATAGCGATTGGTCTCATTGTCATCAACGATCAGAATGCGTCGCCGCTCGAACACATGGTGCCGATCCGAATCACCAAGATCGCTCGCGGTTTCGAATCCATGCTGCCCCACAAGAAAGCGAGGCAGGCGCAGATCGAACCAAAATGTGCTGCCTACGCCGACATCGCTGCTGACACGCAAAGTCCCGCCCATCACCTCGACGACTTGCCTGCTGATGGCCAATCCAAGGCCTGTCCCCTCTGGATGCTGCAGATTTTTTGTATTGAGTTGCACAAACGGGTCGAAAATCTTGTCCTGGAATTCTTGAGGTATTCCAACACCCGAGTCTTTTATGCTAAACCGCAGGAGATAATCCGATGGCGATTCCCGCAAGAGGGAAATATTCAATGCCACGGATCCATATTCGGTAAATTTTACGGAGTTGCCGACCAGATTAATCAATAGACGCGTCAGCCAATGCGCGTCACCGACGACTTGATCGACAATTCTCGGATCGATCACACTCGAGAAACCGATCCCCTTCTTTCTGGCATTTGTTTCCACCGCCGCCCGGACCACTTCCACTTGATCTGCAATATTAATAGGATTTGCCTTCAGTTGTATCTTGGTCAGCGTCAGTTTGCTTTGGTCCAGCAGATCATTGATATCAGCAAGCAAGTGGCCGCTGAGTGTCAGTATTGTGGCAGCCAATTGTTTAGGCCTCGCTGTGTTTGCCTCCGCTTGCAAAAGCTCCGCGGCATTGGAAATTCCACCCAATGGAGTACGCAATTCGTGGCTGACTCTTGCCAGTAAATCGGACTTTGCGCGACTCTCTTGTTCAGCAAAAATAATGGCGTGATTTAATTTGTCCATCAAAACAGCAACATAGCCAGGAATCATCAGAATAGAAATCAAACTGGATACCCAAAACAGCATATGATCATGCCAGTATGATGCCAGCAGTGGTGCTATTGCAAGTCCAGCGATAGCAACTCCCTGCGCAGTGCGCATGATTGCCTTGTTTCCCGTACGCATACCGTAGCCAATAGACGTGAAGATAAATAAGGGGACAACAAGTACTGCTGTTTGCCCCATCACAATGACCCAAGCGGTCAGGATCAACGGATCAAGGACCGCCGTCAGATATCCCACCCATTTCGGCCAAATATTGCGGCTTCGATGCGTCATGACATAGAGTGCAACTGCATAAGTCAGATGCACAGATGCCACTAGAAAGACATACAATTGAGGCGATTTCAGTACAAAAATCACACACAACCAAATTGCGATGCATACGCTCGCCAACCACACCCGTAATTGTGCTTGCCCTCTTAGGGCGGTTGTGAAATCAAAAATGCTCGGCTTTTCCATGATGCATTTCCTTTATTCAGCGTCGATTCCAGTACGGGCTTGGGTCCAAGGGGTCCGTGATCCGCGTGGCTTTAGGGCAGGCTTGTGCTGATCGCAGTCAAGCCTGCCAAGTCCGCCAAAAAGACCTTGACCAATTCGGGGTCCATGTGTAATCCAGCATGTTGACGCAAATAATCCTGTGCCTTCTCATGTGTCCATGCCTCTTTATATGGTCTCCTGGAAGTCAGTGCGTCGTAAACATCAACCACTGCGAGGATTCGCGCCGACAGTGGAATGTTTTGTCCCGAGAGACCATCCGGATACCCGCTGCCATCGAATTTCTCATGATGCGAACGCGCGATTTCAGCGGCGATTTTCATGTGCTCTGTGTGTCCGCCGGAGAGCATGGCGTGCCCAATCACCGTGTGGGTCTTCATGACGGTCCACTCCTCCGACGTCAAGCTGCGTCTAGCCAGCAAAATATGATCGGGAATAGCGACTTTCCCGATGTCATGGAGCGGCGCTGCCATTTCCAAAACAGCCGTAAATGTTTCGCTGCAACCTAAATTGCGTGACAGTAAGGCCGAGTAGCGGCCGATGCGGCTGAGGTGCGCTCCGGTGTCGGTGTCACGTTGCTCAGCCACCTTGGCAAGACGAAACAGCGTTTCCATTTTTTCTTTTTGCAGATCTTGGATGACCTGCTCGACCCGACGTTCCAACTCGTCAGCATGACGAAGAGTAGCCAGCTGGAATCGGCGCAGGTTGAGGAGGTTGCGACATCTGGCAGCGCATTCGCGGTAGTCCAAGGGGTGGCTAAGATAGTCGTTGGCGCCAGCATCCAAGGCGTCGTACCGCACGGCCAGATCGTCGACCGCCGTGATGCAGATGATGGGAGGCTCGGCCAGATGTTCCAGCGATCTCAGTGCTTTGACCAGCATCACCCCGTTCATTCGAGGCATGCGATAATCAGTTAAAACAAGGTCAACAGGGTGGCTATTGGCATACGAAAGT
This sequence comes from Pseudomonadota bacterium, assembly GCA_021846025.1. GTDB lineage: Bacteria > Pseudomonadota > Gammaproteobacteria > Burkholderiales > Burkholderiaceae_C > Thiomonas_A. Next base: position 17,753 of record JAJZDV010000007.1, on the reverse strand, counting down.
GCAACCAAAGGATCTTCGAATGACATAATATTTGCCTGCGGGCAAATATTATAAGAAATTTCAGACAATAAATGACGATTCGTCGCCTGATCATCGACTATTATTATCGCTGGCGCAAAAGCCCAATCATTAACGTGACTTGTCTTCAATTTTTAGAATATATTAAATTAAGTATTTTCAGCAACTTAGCTGTGTTAAATCATGAGGAGCTTATTTATCAACGTTCGCCAGATTGACTGCTTGGCAGATCAACGCTTTACAAACGGCATCGAGTCATCAAGGCAACATGTCAAAATTTCTCAATGAGGCGCAATAAGTCACAGTAAAATGGATTCCAACGATTGGTACGCAATGATGCAGGCTCAATAAACTCAACGTGTAAAAAATTATGAATCAAATTTGGGATGAATTTAAAATCATCAAAGAAATCAATAACATAGTTCTATCGACCTTCGATATCGATATATCCGGAAAGCCAGACAGCATGCCGATTGGAAATCTGGGTTTGGATTCCATGGGAATTCTCGATGTCATCATGAGCCTGGAAGATATCACTGGTCAAAATATAAAAAATATCGACCTACCCAAGAACCCAACATTACGTGATGTCGCTGATATGGTTATTAAAAACATGCAAGCGAGCGGTCATGATTGATATCGCCATCACAGGTATCGGCGTCATCTCCCCTATCGGGATGACGGAGGCGACTGTCTTGGACAGTCTGCTCAATTCGCGCTCAGGTGTCAGGGCGTTTGAATCTCAAGCCTTGTCGAGGTCATTTCCGATGGCCTCCGTTGACGCTCTGTTCCATGACGCCTTCACGCGCGTCGAATTGCCTTTTCTTGATCGTACGACCCAGTTGGCGATCCTGGCAGCCCAGCAAGCCACGGAAAACGCAGGAATCGTGAACTATTCCTCATTTGGCGAACGTGCCGGAGTCTTTTTTGGGACGGTCCGTGGCGGTGGAGCAACTGAATGGGAGTGGACACGTCAGTTTTACACTGGCGAAAAGAAAACCGCCAAGCCCTATGTGATCATGGGATGCATGGCTAACGCTGGAGCCGCGCAGATTTCTATCCGCCATCAGGTGTATGGGCCCACAGCAAGTCATACATCGGCTTGCTCATCCTCAGGGTCTGCAATTGCGGATGCCTGTAGACAAATTAGATGTGGAGAAATTGACATTGCCATTGCCGGTGGAGCGGAAGCGGCGCTGACACCTGTATTTCTTGGGGCATGGGACGGGCTTCGCGCTTTAGCGGAGGTTGATGATGTTCCATCCCGGAGTTGTCGACCATTTTCGCGCTCGCGCACCGGTTTGGTCCTGGGGGAAGGAAGCGTGTTTTTCGTGTTGGAATCGCGTGAACATGCCGAGCGACGTCAAGCCACAATCCATGCATTCGTCGCTGGCTGGGGGATCGCCTCGGACGCCCATCACATCGGTTCACCCCACCAGCGTGGGCAGATCGCTGCCATGCGCTCGGCCCTTCGGATTGCTGGCATCAATGCCTCGGAGATTGACTATATCAATGCCCACGCAACCGCAACGCGAGGCGGTGATCCCATTGAAGTAGCCGCCTTGAAGGAGGTCCTTGGCAGCGCAGCCCAGACAGTTCCAGTGAGCGCGACGAAGGCCTTGCATGCCCACATGCTCGGCGCTGCCAGTGCCATGGAACTGCTGGTTTGTGTCCTAGCCTTGCGCCACTCGTTCATCCCTGCTACTGCGCACCTTACCGACATAGATCCGGAGTGCAGAGGCATTCAGCACGTGACGGAGACAATACACGATCGTCCTGTACGCCATGCGATGAGTCTATCTGCAGGCTTCGGCGGAACCAATGCAGCGCTGATCGTGCGGTCATCCACATTCGACTGAATTGAACCATGTTAAGTACGGACGAAAATGTCGTCACACTCGCTAAGCCTCTTGTCGAGACAGACTTTGATCCTGCACTGAATGTGTTGTGGATCAGTATGGCGATCCAGAGAAACCGACCGCAGAATTTTTCCCAACTGCTGCTCCAGTCGCTCCAAGGTTTAATTAATTACATCAGCATCAATAATAGCGTGTGGAACAACGATGATCGTGAAAATCCAATTCATTATGCTGTCCTGCGGTCTAGGCATCCTGAGTATTTCAACGTTGGGGGTGATCTGAATCATTTTTTAGAGTGCATCCGGCGAGGTGATTCAGACTCTCTCCGCATCTATTCCGTGCAATGCCTCGACATGATGTATCAATGGGCAACCGCGATCACTCAGCGGAGTACCACCATAGCCTTAATCCAAGGGCGCGCCTTGGGTGGTGGATTTGAAACGGCTTTGTCAGCGGATTATATTGTCGCAGAAGAACATGCAGAATTCGGTTTCCCGGAAATTCTCTTCGGCCTGTTCCCCTGCACCGGAGGCATGAGCTTGCTGGCACGTCGAGTTGGCGTGCATGAGGCAGAAAAAATCATGCGCAATGGCAAGATCTATTCCGCACATGAATTGGAGGAAATCGGCATCATTGACCTTGTTTGCCCATCTGGGGCCGGCGAAAGCGCGATCGGGGAATTCATTGTGGAGCACAGTAAACGCCGAAAAGCCAGGCAAGCCCTTCAGAATGCCAAAGCCAGATTGACGGCGCTCAATTATGAAGAATTGAATTGTGTTGTCAATGATTGGGTTGCCGCTGCCATGTGTCTCACCGAGAACGAGCTGCGAGTGCTGGAAACGCTGGTTAAAATGCAACGCTCTGAATTCGCGCATTAACAACCATATAAATTTCGTGCCCGATCCGTGCACAATGATTCCAATGACGGAGCCAAGCCAGGCAAGTTGTCACGATGATCTCCAAGGAAAACCAAAGTGGCCTCAATGCACCCTCATCCCCGGTTCATGCCCCGTTCAAACTGCCGGATCTGACGTTACGCCGCCACCGATTGGAGCTTGAGATGTCAACGACCTTGCATGAGGATCTGGTTGCGGATCATGAGCAGATGCTCGGCATCATGCGGCGGGCACGCCTGGCGCTGCTGCTTGGCGACATCGCCCAAGCACGAGAGTCGCTCGGGGCTTTGCATGAACTGCAACAAGCCCACATCGCTCATGAGGAAGGGGCCCTGATTCCGCGGCTTCCTGCCTCGGCGCGATGGGCGGCGAAGGTCTATCTTGCCGAGCATGGCAAGCTTTCAGCCATGCTCACCGAATGGCGCCATGCACTCTCGACCTTGCCTTCCCGACTCAGCGATGGCGAGGAACGGTTGGCCCTGCTCGATGCCACCCTGCCATTGCAGCACCTGCTTGAGCATCATTTCGAGCGCGAAGAAAAAGGGCTTTTCGTCGACATCCAAGTCTGAACAGCACGCGCTGGCGCACCGGTCGGTCAGGCCACGGTGTCGTTGCTTTGCACAAATCGGCGCAGTGCCGGATTGATGCAATCGGCCAGCGTGCTGGTGTTCATCTCTGCGTAAAACGCGTGGCGTGCGCGGTCCAGCCTGGGGCGCAAGGCACAAAAGCCTGTGAGCACGCAGTGCCCGCCATCTTCGCGAAAGCACTCGACCAGTGCCTGCTCGTCTTCCAGCCAGGTCAGCACATCACCAAGCCGGATGGCCGTTGGCTGCACGAGCAGCCGCACTCCGCCACCCGCCCCACGCATGGTTTGCACATAGCCTCCGGCAGCCAGGCGCTGCAGCACCTTGATCAAGTGATCTCGCGACACATCGAGCTTGGCCGCCAGCTCGGCGCTTGGCCAGTTCGGCCGATCGCTGCTGGCCAGAACGAGCAGGGCGCGTAGCCCGAAATCGGAGAAAGCGGTGAGTTTCATGAGCAAGCGCCAAAGAGGTATTGTTTTTGCCACAAAGGCATCCTATAGTGGTATTCATGTTACTTGTTATCGTCAAAACCCACCACGAAGGACGATCCCATGCAAGCTCCGACACGGAACGAAGCAAACGCGGCCGGACTGAATTCGCGCCGCTTGGCAGAACTGGCAAGCGGCTTGCCAGGCGCGACCGCCGTCTTTCGCCGCTATCGACTGGACTTTTGCTGCGGCGGCGATGCCACCCTTGAAGAGGCCGCGCAGAAACGGGGCATCAGTTCCCGTCAGATCGAGCGCGAATTGCAACAGCTCGATGCCGCGGCGCCGTTGGCCTTGCCCGACAACCCAGCGGAGTTGATCGGGTTCATCGTCAGCCGTTACCACGACGTGCATCGCCAGGAACTGCCCGAGTTGATCGTGCTCGCCACGAAGGTCGAACAGCGGCACCGCGACCATCCGGATGTTCCGGCCGGCTTGGCTGCGCTACTGGAGGACATGCTCGTCGAACTCCAGGCGCACATGAGCAAGGAGGAGACCATTCTGTTCCCCTTGATGCGCGCAAACCCCGGCGCGTTACTGGCGCCGCCCCTTTCACGCATGCGTGAGGAACACGAGGATCATGGTCGGATGCTTCAGCGCCTGCACATGCTCACCCATGATCTGGAACTCCCTGCCGGGGCATGCAACACATGGCACGCACTCCACGCAGGACTTCACAAATTCACCGACGACCTCATGGAGCATCTCCATGCTGAAAACAACGTGCTGTTTCCGAAATTCGAGGGTTGAGCCCATCGATCCAATCCACGCCAAGGCCATGAAGTTCTTCGGCAAGCATGATCCGCTTGCATGGCTTGCAAAAGCTCGGCAGCGCGACGGCGACGGAGCGCATTGCGTCAGCGTCCCGACCTCTGGACGGTGTGTTGATCGGCGTCACGATCGTGCAGTCATGAACACCGGGCGTGCCGGCGTGATGCAGTGAGCATTCCGGACCCGCGTGTCCCCACGATCCGGACAGCGATGGCTGCCTAGGCTGTGGAGCGGAGCCATCGGTCATGGCCAAAAAATTCCCGACTCACCCGATTCACCCCGAGCGCATCTGCTGGGGGTGCGCGAAGTACTGTGCTGCGGACGCCATGCGCTGCGGCAACGGGTCGGAGCGCACGCAACATCCCGCGGAGCTTTTGGGGGAGGACTGGCTCGACTTCGGACTCGACGCCTCTGCCGCTCGCGAGGCTGGATCAGCCGAACAACCCGCCGTTCGGGATGCCCCAGCGGCGGGTTCCGGCCACATCGTTTGAGGGCTGACGGCTGGGCGCCTGCTCGGTGATGGCACCGAGCCTGCCTGGATTCGCAGCTCGTGCTGGAGCGGCCGATCGCCGCACTGCGCACCCAGCAATCGCCCCGAAATCTTCATCTTCCTTGACCTAGGTCATGACTACATCTAGTCGTCAACCTGGCCTCGAAACGCTAGATATAGTGTTGACGTCGCCAGGAGAACACGATGAACCATCAAGCAACGGAGCACCATCCAAGCCTTCCCCGCGAGGTCGTCAAACGCAATGGCGTTCGCGTGAGCTTCAACCCGCAGAAGATTGTTTCGGCCCTGCGCCGGGCCGGCGAAGCCACCGGCGAGTTCGGGTCCGATGAGGCCCAGGCCCTGGGCGACGAGGCCATCCAAGTCCTCATCCACCGCTTCGGCAATCAGGCGCCAACCGTCGAGCAGATCCAGGATGTCGTCGAGCACACCCTCATCGCCGCCCATGAGGTGCAGAGTGCGCGTGCCTACATCGTTTATCGCGAGCAGCATGCCAAGCTGCGGCAAGACTGCAAGGCCCTGGTGGACGTGGAGAGTTCGGTGAACGAGTACCTCAGCCGAGCCGACTGGCGTGTCAATGCCAACGCCAACCAGGGCTACTCCCTGGGGGGGCTGATCCTGAACGTGGCGGGCAAGGTCACCGCCAACTATTGGCTGTCGCACGTCTATCCCGCCGAGATCGGCGAGGCGCACCGCAACGCCGATCTCCACATTCACGACCTCGACATGTTGTCGGGCTATTGCGCCGGATGGTCACTGCGCACCTTGCTGAACGAGGGGCTCAACGGGGTTCCTGGGAAGGTCGAGGCCGGCCCCCCGCGACACATGACATCGGCCGTTGGGCAAATCGTCAATTTTCTCGGAACGCTGCAAAACGAATGGGCCGGCGCCCAGGCGTTCTCATCGTTCGACACCTACATGGCGCCCTTCGTGCGTCGCGACCAGATGACGTATCCGGCCGTGCGGCAGTGCATCCAGGAGCTGATCTACAACCTCAACGTTCCCTCCCGCTGGGGAACGCAGACACCCTTCACGAATCTCACGTTCGATTGGACTTGCCCCGAGGACTTGCGTGGCCAGAACCCCCTGATCGGAGGCGAGGAGATGCCCTTCACCTACGGCGAACTGCAGGTCGAGATGGATCTGATCAACCGCGCCTACATCGATGTCATGACGGCCGGTGATGCCAAGGGGCGCGTGTTCACCTTTCCGATCCCGACCTACAACATCACCGCCGATTTTCCGTGGGAATCCGAGAATGCCCAGCGGCTGTTCGAGATGACGGCCAAGTATGGGCTGCCCTACTTCCAGAACTTCATCAACTCCGACCTCACTCCCCACATGGTGCGGTCCATGTGCTGCCGTTTACAGCTCGATCTGCGCGAACTCCTCAAGCGCGGCAATGGTCTGTTTGGCTCGGCCGAGCAGACGGGATCGGTCGGTGTGGTCACGATCAATTGCGCTCGACTCGGGTATCTCCACCGCGGTGACGAGACGGGTTTGCTCGACCGGCTGGACGTGCTGCTGGAGATGGGCAAGCAAAGCCTCGAGATCAAGCGCAAGGTCATCCAGCGTCTCATGGACCAGGGCCTGTTCCCCTACACCAAGCGCTACCTCGGCACCCTGCGCAACCATTTTTCGACGCTGGGGGTCAACGGCATCAACGAATTGATCCGCAACTTCACCGCTGGCACGCAGGACATCACCACGCCCTGGGGCCAGGCCTTTGCCGTGCGCCTCCTCGACCACGTCCGAAGCCGGATCGTGGTCTTTCAGGAAGAAACCGGGCATCTCTACAACCTCGAAGCCACGCCCGCTGAGGGCACCACCTACCGCTTCGCCAAAGAAGATCGCAAACGCTATCCGAACATCCTCCAGGCCGGCACGGCGGAACGGCCTTACTACACGAATTCGTCGCAATTGCCTGTCGGCTTCACGGACGATCCGTTCGAGGCGCTCGAACGTCAGGAACCCTTGCAGTCGAGGTACACCGGGGGCACCGTGCTCCATCTCTACATGCGCGAACAACTGTCCAGCGGCGCGGCATGCAAAGCGTTGGTGCGCCGCGCGCTGACGCGCTTTCGCCTGCCCTACATCACCGTCACGCCCACATTTTCGATCTGCCCCAAGCACGGGTATCTGTCCGGCGAGCACCCTTTCTGCCCCAAGTGCGATGCGGAAATTCTCGCGCGCAAACAGAACCTGCTTGCCGCCTGACAACGCCCACCAGGGTCTTCACGCTCACATCAACCCTTCTGGAGAACCACCTTGTCTCAGCCCGACCATCCCATCGCCTCCAACCTGATGCCGCCACGACTGCTCGACGACGAGCGCCAGCCCTGCGAGGTCTGGACCCGCGTCATGGGCTACCACCGGCCCGTGTCAAGCTTCAACATCGGCAAGCAGGGCGAGCATCTGGAGCGGCGATTTTTCGCCGAGCGGCCAGGCATGCCCGGCGCCTGAAGCGCTCCGACGCATGAACACCTTGCGTGTGGGCGGGATCACGCCCCTGACCAGCCTTGATTTCCCCGGCAAGCTGGCTGCCGTGGTCTTCTGCCAGGGGTGCCCCTGGCGTTGCGGATACTGCCACAACCCGCACCTGCTCGAGGCCAAGGTTCCCGTGGGCCAGACCTGGCCGTCGGTGCTCGATTTCCTGGAACGCCGACGTGGCTTGCTGAGCGGCGTGGTGTTTTCCGGCGGCGAGCCCACACTGCAGGCCGGACTGGCCGAGGCCATGCAGCAGGTGCGCGACATGGGCTTCGAGGTTGCGCTGCACACGGCCGGCATGTATCCCCGGCGCCTCGCAACGCTGCTCCCTCTGATCGATTGGGTGGGGTTCGATGTGAAGGCTCCGTGGAGTCTCTACGACACCATCACCGGCACCCCGGGCAGCGGCCGCCGCGCCAGGTCGTCCCTGGATCATCTTGTGGCTTCGGGAGTGCCCTTCGAATGCCGCACGACCTGGCATGCGGGACTCTTCAGCGAAGCCGAACTGTTGTCGCTGGGCACGATGCTGGCCGACCTCGGCGTGCACCAATGGATGGTGCAAGACTGCCGCTTGCCCGGGCAAACACGGCTGCATCCAGCGAGCCTGAATCGCAGCGCCTTGAGCCAGCGAATCCAGGGTCTGCAGCGGCCAGGTTTCAAGCTGCGCGGCGACGATGCCGGCGCCATTCGACTCCCTCCATCCATGCTGAATCCAAGCTGAGACCGTTCATGGAATCGATGATTTCGATGACCAGGAAACCGCCCGAACTCGTCTGTCCGGCAGGTTCCCTGCGGGCCCTGGAAATGGCGGTGGATGCCGGCGCGGATGCGGTCTATCTGGGTTTGCGCGGAGCCACCAATGCGCGCAACTTCGCCGGTCTGAACTTCGATGATGCCCAGATTCGTGCCGGCGTCGACTACGCCCACAGGCGCGGAGTCCGGGTCCTGATGGCACTCAACACCTTTGCTGCAGGGCAAGACCCACAGCCCTGGTTTCGGACCGTCGATCGCGCCGTCGAACTCGGCGCCGATGCGCTGATCGTCGCCGATGTCGCCATGCTGGCCCATGCACGCCGCCATCACCCCGGCATGCGCCTGCATCTGTCCGTGCAGGCCTCGGCAACCTCCTACGCCGCGATCGAGTTCTACCGTGAGCAATACGCCATTCAGCGCGCCGTTCTGCCGCGCGTCCTGACCCTGTCGCAAGTGGCACAGGTCATCCGGCACACCAGCGTCGACATCGAGGTGTTCGGATTCGGAAGCCTTTGCGTGATGGTGGAAGGACGCTGCGCCCTGTCCTCCTACGCAACCGGGCAGTCGCCCAACCAGGCCGGCGTGTGCTCGCCACCTTCGGCCGTGCGCTGGGTCGATCGTCACGACAGCGTCGAGGCGCGCCTGAACGACGTCCTCATCGACCGCTACGCGCCCGATGAACCACGGGCCTATCCAACCCTGTGCAAGGGCCGGTTCGATGTCGGCGGGGTGCGCGACTACGCACTGGAAGAACCCACCAGCCTGAACACGCTCGAACTGCTGCCGCAATTGATCGACGCCGGGGTCAGGGCGATCAAGATCGAAGGCCGGCAGCGAAGCCCCAGCTACGTTGCCGAGGTCACCCGGGTTTGGCGTGCCGCCATCGATCTGGCCGTATCGCCCCATCGCTATGCGGTGCTGCCCGCATGGTCGGCACAACTTGCGCGCTGGGCAGAAGGGCAACAACACACGCTGGGCGCCTATGACCGGCCCTGGCGCTAGCGACGCGCACGGCGTCCCGCAACGGATCCACAGCATGACTGACCCCGTCACCACCACGAGATTCGCGTTGACCGTCGGCCCCGTCCACTACGGGTGGCCAAGATCTGCGTTGCTGCGGTTCTATGCGCAGGTCGCCGACAGCGCTGCGGACACGGTCGTGCTCGGCGAGGTGGTCTGCTCGCGCCGGCGCGAGATGAAGCTTGCCGACTGGATGGCGTTGGGACGTGAATTGCAGGCCGCCGGCAAGGAAGTGATCCTGGCTTCTCAGGCGCTGGTGATGAGCGAGAGCGAGTTGCGCTCCGTGCGCGATCTGGTGAATCAGGACGCATTCGCGGTGGAGGCCGGCGACATGTCGGCCGTCCAGGCCCTTGTGGAGGTGCGGCGTGACGCGCGTGATGCCCAGCCCTTCGTGCTCGGCCCGCACCTCAATATCTACAGCCGCGAGGCACTTTCGGAACATGCCGCATGGGGCGCAGGGCGATGGGTTGCGCCGGTGGAGTTGTCGCTGCAAGCCTTGGCCTGCGTGAACCCAAGGGACAACCCGGTGCGCGCCATCAGCGGCGACGCGATCCCCACCGAGATTTGGGCTTTCGGGCGCCTGCCACTCGCCTTCTCGGCGCGGTGCTTCACCGCGCGGCATCACCACTTGCACAAGGACTCCTGCGCGTTCCGCTGCCTGGATGATGCCGATGGGCTGCTGCTCAGCAGCAGCGAGGGCCAGCCCTTCCTTGGCCTGAACGGAACCCAGGTTCAGTCGGCCGGCGTGCAGGCCCTGATCGGAGAGGCCCAGGCCTTGCGACAGGCCGGCGTCTCGCGTCTTCGGCTGTCGCCCTGCAGCCAAGGCTTCATGGACGTGCTCGCACAATTCGACGCCGTCTACAACCAGGGAGCCTCGGCCGAGGACGCACTGGCAACCCTGCGCGCGCTGCGTTTGCCGGGAACCTTGGTCAATGGTTACGTCCACCGCCAGCCCGGCATGCAGTTTGTTCTGCACCGTGCCTGACGCCGACGCGGCGTTGCTGCGGCAAAACTTCATCCAGGAATGTTGCACATGTCCATGTCGAAGCACGATTTCGCGATTTCGCATGACCCTCGCCCGGGCACTCCTGCCCATTGGCTGGATGCGCTGGGCCATGCCGCCGTGCAGCTCGCCACCTCCCTTCCCGAACCCTTGCGCCGGGTCGTTCGCGCGTTGCCGATGCAACCCCCATCGTTGGCGCTGGCACGCCTGCTGGATCGCGTGCTGCTCCCGCACCTGGACTCCGCGATGCATCGGGCGTGGTCTGGGCGGGTGGTTTGCCTGGATCTCGAGGACCTCGGACTGCGGCTTCGTTTGCGGCTCGACGCTCGGGGGTTCGGCGTGGCGCCAGGCGGTGCCCCCGTTGCCATCACCATCCGCAGCACGAGCGCGTGCCTCTGGCGACTGGCACGTGGCATCGACGATGCCGACCGCTTGTTTTTTGAGCGCGAGCTGGTGATGGAAGGCGACACGGAATTCGGGTTGATGGTGAAAAACACGCTCGACGCCATCGGCCCCCTCTGGCGCTGAGTCCTGGCCAGCGAGACCTGCAACCTGCGCGAGCCGACGAATCGGGCCTGGCCACTCGGCCGACGGGTGGAGCCACACCGACAGGCAACGCTTGGAAACCCAACGAATCCGACCATGACGACCACACTGACCGCACGCCTGCTCCAGGCCTTGAAACAACGCGGGGCGACTGAAATTTTCGGAATTCCCGGCGACTTCGCCCTCCCGCTGTTTCGCGAATTCGAGCGCTGTGCCACCCTGCCGCTCTACACCTTGTCCCACGAGCCCGGCGTCGGTTTCGCGGCCGATGCCGCCGCCCGCGTGCGCGGCGGCTTGGGCGTGGCAGCCGTCACCTACGGGGCCGGCGCCTTGAACATGGTTAACGCTGTGGCAGGCGCCTACGCCGAACGGGTTCCGGTGGTCGTGATCTCCGGCGCACCCGCCACGCACGAAGCCGCCAGCGGCTATCTGCTGCACCATCAGGTCAAGACCCTGGATTCCCAGTGGAAGATCTATCAGGAAATCACCGTCGATCGTGCCAGGCTGGATGATCCGGCCTCCGCCCCCGAGCACATGGCCCGGGTGCTCGACACGGCGCTGCGCGCATCGCGCCCGGTCTACATCGAGATCCCGCGGGACATGCCAGGGCGGATCTGCGGAGCGGTCCCCACCCTCCCCTGGCCCAGCCCGGACGCCGAGGCCCTGGCCACCTGTGCCGATGAACTGCTGTCGCGCCTGCAAGCGGCGCAGCGCCCCGTCCTGATGGTCGGCGTGGAAGTGCGGCGCTACGCGCTGGAGTCCCGCGTGGCCGAACTCTCGCGCAGGCTGGGAATTGCCGTGGTGACCAGTTTCATGGGGCGCGGTTTGCTGGCCTCGGCCGAGGTGGCGCTGCGCGGCACCTATCTCGGTCTGGCTGGAGACCCGGCCATCGCCGCCGAGGTTGAAGACTCCGACGGGCTGCTGCTGCTCGGGGTGATCGTGTCGGACACCAACTTCGCCGTGTCGGCCCAACGCATCGATCTTCGGCACGCGATCCAGGCCCTGGAGGGTCGCGTGGTGATGGGGCATCACGTCTACCCCGATGTGCCGCTCGCGGCGCTGATCGATGCCCTGCTGGAACGGGTTCCGGCGGCACGCGTTCGGCGGATCGAACAACGCGCGCAGTCCGCTCCACTCGGCGCTGAAGCTGCCGAAGACGCCCCGGTCAATCCGCTCGACATTGCTGCTGCGGTCAACGCATTGATGCAACGGCATGGCCCCATGCCGCTCGCCAGCGATGTCGGGGATTGCCTGTTCACGGCCATGGACATCGGGCCGAGCGAGCTGATCGCCCCAGGCTACTACGCGACCATGGGCTATGGCGTTCCGGCAGGGCTGGGCTTGCAGGCGTCCACGGGGCAACGCCCCATCATTCTGGTGGGTGACGGAGCTTTCCAGATGACCGGATGGGAACTGGGCAACGCCAGCAGGCATGGATGGGACCCCATCGTTCTGGTCTTCAACAACTCGGCGTGGGAAATGCTGCAGGTGTTCGAACCCGGTGCTCGCTTCACCGCACTGCCGACATGGGACTTGGCGTCGATGGCGCGCGGCATGGGAGGTGACGGCGTCGTGGTGCGCACGCGCCGGGAACTCGAACACGCGCTGGAGCATGCCCACGCCTCGCGAGGGCGCTTTCAGCTGCTGGACATTCGGCTGGCTCCAGGAGCGCTGTCCCCGACCCTGGAACGCTATGTGCATGCTGTGCGGCGGTTGTCGGCTGCGGCCGGGCCGAACGCATCGACAGCCCCATGCCCTGCTGCCGAACCACCGCGCCAGCAAGGGCCTGAGATCGAGCGGCACTGAGCACATCTGCGCGATGCGGCGCCCGACCTGCAGACGCGATGCGCGCGAGCGGATGGTGCGACGCGGGCCGGCACGCAGACCCGAGACGTCTAGGGCTTCGCGCCCGTGGGTGTGCTCGGAATGGCCCGATCGTGCTTGGCGATGGCACCGGCGCACCAAGCCCCGCGCCCGGCCTCGATCGCCAGCGCGAAGGCTCGCGCCATCCCAACCGGATCGCGTGAGCGCGACACCGCCGAACACAGCAGCACGGCATCGAACCCCATCTCCATGGCTTGCGCGGCATGCGAGGGGGTCCCGATGCCGGCATCCACGATCAGGGTGGCGTTCGGCAGGCACTCGCGCAGCGTGCGCAGGGCGAACGGGTTGAGCAGCCCCTGCCCGGAACCGATGGGCGCGCCCCAGGGCATCAACACCGCGCAGCCCGCGTCCAGCAGCCGCCGACAGGTCAACAGGTCGTCCGTGCAGTAAGGCCAGACGACGAACCCCTCGCGCACCAGCACGCGCGCGGCTTCCACGAGTTCGACAGGGTCGGGCTGCAGGGTGTGCGCCTCGCCAATCACTTCGAGCTTGATCCAGGGAGTTTGATAGAGCTCGCGCGCCATGTGCGCCATGTCGATCGCATCACGCGCGCTGTAACACCCGGCGGTATTGGGCAGCAAGCGCGCCCCGCATGCCTCCAGGGTCTCGCGCAGCACGGCGACGAAGCCGTCAGGTTCCTGCGCAGCAAGAACCCGCTTGAGACCGACGGTCACGACCTGGGTGGCGCAAACGCGGATCGAATCGCGCAGGGCTTGCGGCGAGGGGTAGCTGGCGCTGCCCAGCAGGAACCGGCTCTGGAGCTTGACACCCGCGACCTGCCAACCTGTGTCTGCCGTTGATTCCCGATGCATGGCATGGATCCTTGGTCAATTTGAAGCGAACGGTAGGTCTCAAATGAGCCTGGGGCTGCCTGCAAAGGCGCTTTGCAGGTTTGCCGTGCCGCCGTGACGTGTGTGGTCAGCGCCGTTCGCATGCGGCATGGCCCAAACAGTCGCCGGCGCATGCACGCTCGGCAATCTCGAGCCGCGAGCGGGTGCGGCGGCTCTTGAGTCGTGCAGGCGCCGGAGCGTCGGTCCATCCAGCGGTCGAGGCAGGTGCCGAAGGCGGCACGGGATTGCGCCCAGCCAGGCGGTTGTCAGGTGGTTGGCACGCATGTGTCAGGGACCGCCGACGAACATGCCATCGGCTTCCGGCTTGAGCCCGCTGAGGATGCGCGCGATGCTCTTGCCCGAACCGCAAGACAAGGTCCAGCCCAGACTGCCGTGGCCGGTATTCAGAAAGAGATTGCTCAGGCGACTGCGGCCGATGATGGGGATGTTGCCCGGCGTCGCCGGGCGCAGACCGGTCCAGAAGCGGGCTTGTGCCGTGTCTCCCGCACCTGGAAAGAGTTCCACGACCCGTTTGAGGATGGCCTGACAACGCTGGCGGTCAAGGCTGCGCTCATGGCCGCTCAACTCGGCCGTACCGGCAATGCGCAAGCGATCGCCGAGGCGCGAAAACACGAGCTTGTGGGCCTCGTCCGTCAACGAAACCTGGTAGGCCAACACGGGATCCTTCACCGGCATGGTCACCGAATAGCCCTTGAGCGGATAGATGGGCAGCTCGATGCCCAGCGGTTTGGCGAGCCTGGCGCTCGGACATCCCAACGCGAGCACATAGGCATCGCCGCGAAGGCTTTGAAAGCAACCCTCCCCGTCGGTCGCCTCGACGTGATCGATCTGGCCTCCCGCTTCGCGCAGGGCGGTCACGGTGTGGCTCATCAGGAACTGCACGCCATCGGCCTCACAGCATCGGGCCAGCTCGCGGGCAAAACGATTCGCGTCCCCCGACTCGTCTTCGGCCGTGAAGGTGGCCCCGGCGAGCCGGGCGCCCAGGGACTTCAATGCAGGTTCGATGCGCACGGCCTCCTCGGCGGAAATGACGCGCCGATCACAGCCCAGGGAACGCATGCGGGCGGCAGTTGCCGCCGCAGCCTCAAATCCCTTTTGGCTGCTGTAGAAATGCAAAATGCCCTGGGCGCGCTGGTCATAGGTCATGCCGCGCTCCCGACGGAGCTGCCGCAGCACCTCGCGGCTGTAGGTGGCGAGGCGAATGAGTTGCGCCGTGTTGCGGTGCGTTCGCCCGGGGCGGCATTCCGACAGAAACTGCATGCCCCAGCGCCACTGCCTTGGGTCCATGCGCCAGCGCAGGCGCAGCGGCGCATCCGCCCTTCCGAGCCACCTCAACAGTTGCAACGGCGCACTCGGGTTGGCCCAGGGCTCGGCATTGCTGACGGAGATCTGCCCTCCGTTGGCAAAACTGGTTTCCGCAGCAGGTTGGGCCTGGCGATCGATCACGGTGACCGCATGCCCTTGCTGGCGCAGGAAGTATGCCGATGCAATACCGATCAGACCGGCGCCGAGCACGACCACCTTCATCGAATGTTCCAGGAAACTTGTTGTCGCGATGCGAGCCCGGCCGGTCCGGCTGCGGACAGGCGTTGAGCACACTGCCGGCCCGTGCGCTTGGAGACTACGAAGCGGCTCCGTGCTCCGGCGACACGACCGCCCCCGTTTGAATTCGACGCTTCGCACTCTCGATGCGCAAGGCTTCCAAGGCCGTTTCGGACATGTTTTTCTGCAAAAAAGCGATGTGCTGTCTCGCGGCCTGCGCCACGTCCTGCGCATTGCGGGCCTGCATCTTGTTCCAGATCTCGCGATGCTGCTCGCGCACCTGTTGCCACTTTTCGGGATGGGCATGCAGGTAGTGCAGGTTCTGTTCCACATGATCCTGAATCAGTCGGTGCAGGCTTGCGCTGAGATGCGCGATCAGGACGTTGTGGGATGCCTCGGCGATCGATTGGTGAAATTCAACGTCCTGCTTGATGCAGGCTGGAAGGTCGTCCTGCTCATACGCCAGTTCCAGCGCATCGAACGCCGCACCGATGCGTTGAAGGTCAAAGTCATTGGCCCGCTCCGACGCCAGCAGCGCCGCCTGGCTTTCCAGCATGTGGCGAAATTCCAGCAGGTCTTGCTGCAGGGTCGGATGTCCGGTGAGCATCTCCCTCCACGGATCGACGAAACCCGCCTGCAACCGGTCGGTCACGACCGTGCCCCCGCCCTGACGCGTGCGGATGAGGCCTTTGGAAACCAATTTCTGCAGTCCTTCACGCAAGGATGGCCGTGACACACCGAGTTGCTCGGCCAGTTCACGCTCAGGCGGCAGACGATCCCCGGCTCTCAAGGAGCCTTCGAGGATGCGGCGTTCAAGATCGTTGGCGATCGAGTCCGACAGTCGGATGACGTTCATGCCTGTCCTCTTGGGGTTGTTTGGTATGACCAATTTTATCGAGAATGCAGGCGCGATCCGAATCCCGACTGAATCCGTCTTGTTTTCCGATTTCTTGACGAAACAAACGAACGCATTTCTAATATCAATTGGTCTTACCAACTGACCAATTGATTTAAAACGTGGCTACAAAGACTCCAACCAGGGGTTGCGCCGAGAGTCGCCCACGCAGCACATGCGTGCGGGTTGACGCCACACAAGAGCGCAAGCCAGTCCCGATGCATCCCATTGCCTGGAAGGAGACTCCATGATTGCCTCGACCGCTACACCTGCGGGCATTGTTTTCGCGCAGCCACTGACACCTGTGGCCGGTTCCCTGCTGCTGTCGTTCGTGGTGGCGGCCATCCCCATCGCGGTGGCCCTCATCCTGCTCGGGGTGCTGCGCCGCCCCGCCTGGCAGGCCTCGTTGGCCGGACTGCTCGTGGGCCTGCTCGTGGCCGTGGCAGTTTGGGGCATGCCCCTGGGGCTGGCCCTGAACTCCGTGGCCGCCGGCATGGCGCTGGCGCTGGCGCCCGTGATGTGGATCGTCTTCAATGCCTTGCTGCTGTACAACGTGGCGGTCCGGTCCGGGCGCTTCGAGCAGTTTCGCCAATGGATGCTCGACCACCTGCCCGACGACCGTCGCCTGGTGCTGCTGGTGGTGGCGTTTTCCTTCGGTTGCCTGCTCGAGGGCATCGCCGGCTTCGGCACCCCGGTGGCCATCACCAGCGCCCTGCTCATCGGTCTGGGTTTTCCGGCCCTGGAGGCCCTCACTTACACCCTGATCTTCAACACCGCCCCGGTGGCCTTCGGCGCCCTGGGTGTGCCCATCACGGTGCTGGGAGCCGTCACCAGCATGCACCCCGACACCCTGGGGGCGATGGTGGGGCGGCAACTGCCGTTTTTTGCCTTCCTGCTGCCGTTCTATGTCGTCGGCCTGTACGGCGGACTCAAATCGATCGCCAAGCTGTGGCCGGCCCTGCTGGTTTCGGGCGGCAGCTTTGCGCTCACGCAGTTCGCCACCTCCAACTTCATCGGCTACCAGCTCACCGACGTGCTGGCCTCGCTGGTCTCGCTCATCGTCACCGTGGCCTTTCTCAAGACCTGGAAGCCCGAACCCGATCCGGCTTTTGCCGTGGTGCGCACGCAGGCCGCGGCCAAGGGCACGGCGCGCGTGGGCTACGGCGGCTGGATGCCGTGGGTGGTGGTCTCGGTGGTGGTCATCGTCTGGGTCAACCTCAAGTTGTTCCTGATCGGCGACACCAAGGTGCTGTGGCCCGGCCTGAATAACGCGGTGTTCATCACCCTGTACCACAAGCCCTATGTGGCACTGTGGGACTTTCAGCCCATGGGCACGGGCACGGCCATTTTGCTGTCGGCCATCATCGCGGCAGTCTGGACGCGCACGAGCCTGGGGGCGTTCCTCGACTGCGTGAGGCGCACCTGGGTGCAGACGCGCATCGCCATCGCCACGGTGATGATGATCGTGGGCCTGGCGTTCCTGCTCAACTACTCGGGCATGAGCTACACGCTGGGCATGGGCGTGGCCGCCACCGGTGCGCTGTTCCCGCTGGTGTCGGCGTTCCTGGGCTGGATCGCGGTGTTTCTCTCCGGCAGCGACACCTCGGGCAATGCGCTGTTCGGCAACTTGCAGGTGGTGGCGGCGCATCAG
>JAJZDV010000129.1 GCA_021846025.1 Pseudomonadota bacterium | reverse complement strand
GCTGACATTGCCTCGTTGCGTCGGCAAGCAGTGCTCGATTTGGGCGAACTGCGCAGGCGTGATTTCCATGCATGCATTTTCTCGCAGCTAGACGCCTAAGTCAATTAGTGTTAACACGCCCTAGTCGTGATGCAGGAACTGGCGGGGCCGCAGCCCGAGAAGTGCCAGAGCGGCAAAGTAGGCCAGCGCCGCGGCCACCAACAGACCGAAGGCCGTTCCCATTCGGATCCAGTGCGCAGCGCTTCCGCTCCAGTCGACCCAGGCGAAGTGGCTTGCGCCCCACAACAGAATCAGTGCCAGGGGCAGCTGCGCCAGAACGACTTTGATCGCGAACAAGCCCCAGCCCGGTTCGGGTGTGTAGCTGCCGCGCTTGCGCAAGCCACGAAACAGCAGGGCAGCATTGAGCAGAGCGCCGCAGGAAATGGCCAATGCCAGGCCGGCATGGGCCAACCAGGGGACGAACACGACATTCAAGGCCTGCGTGCCCAGGAGCACGATGATGCCCAGCTTCACGGGCGTGCGAACATCGCGCTTGGCATAAAAGCCTGGAGCGAGAATCTTCACACCGACAAAGCCCAGCAGGCCCAGGCCGTAGGCACGCAAGGCAGTGGTGGTTTGGTCGACGTCGAATCCGTTGAAGTGTCCGTAGTTGAACAGCAGGGCGATCAGCGGCTTGGCGAACACGGCAAGCGCCACGGCGCTGGGCAGCGCCAGCATCAGGGTCAGGCGCAGACCCCAGTCAAGCAGCTTGCTGTAGCGCTCGGAGTCATCTGCTGCGTGCGCGCGCGCGAGGCTGGGCAGCAGCACCGAACCCAGCGCTACGCCGAGCAGGGCCGTGGGAAATTCCATGAGTCTGTCGGCGTAGGACAACCATGACACGCTGCCGGGTTGCAGGTGTGAGGCGATCTGCGTGTTGATGACCAGAGACACTTGCGCCACCGACACCGCCAGACTGGCCGGGAGCATGAGCTTGACCATGCGCTTGACTCCGGGGGAGCGCCAGGCGGCAAGAAAATTCATGTGAATGCGCGGCAGCACGGCATAACGCCTGAGCGCAGGCCATTGCAGCGCCAACTGCAACGCGCCACCCACCATGACACCGACGGCCAGCGCGTAGATGGGTGGATGCATCGTGCGGTGCAACAGGATGGCCGCCGCGATGACCGATAGATTCAACAGCGCTGGAGTGAGCGACGAAATGGTGAAGTGCTTCCAGGTATTGAGGATGCCGGCCGACAGCGCCACCAGCGAGATCAGCCCGGCGTAGGGGAACATGAGCCGCGTCATCCACACGGCGGCGTCGAAAGCGGGCGGATGCAGCCCCGAGGCTGTGAGCAACACGAGTGCCGGGGCGACGAGCACGCCCAGCAAACTGACCGCGGCCAGGATCCAGGCCAAGGCCGTGGCAACGTCGTCGATCAGCTTGCGGTTAGCTTCCGGACTGTCTTGCGCTCGCGACTGAGCCAGAATGGGAATGAAGGCCTGCGAGAACGCGCCCTCGGCAAACAGGCGACGCAACAGATTGGGCAGGCGAAAGGCGACGATGAAGGCATCGGTCCAGGCGCTGGCGCCGAAATAACGCGCCACCAAAACCTCGCGCAGCAGGCCGGTGATGCGGGAGACGAGCGTGAGTAGCGAAACGGTGTAAGCAGCCTTGAGGAGGTTCACCGAAAGGATTATAGGCAGCGGGTTGGTGCCGTTTTGAGAAAGCTTCTGGCTTGGCTATAATGAGCGGTTTCTCAAACGAAATTCGAGGATTTTCTCCATGGCGACATCCGCGCAAGCGAAAAAGAAAAGCGCCCGCACGCCCTCCGGGCGCAAGCGCGCGCGTCAAGACATCAAGCTCAACGCCGCCAATTCGGCCATGCGCTCGCGCTTTCGCACGGCTGTCAAATCGGTGCGCAAGGCCATTGCAGCTGGTGACAGAACCAAGGCTGCCGAGGCCTTCAAGGCAGCAGTTCCTGTGCTCGACTCCATCGCTCGCAAAGGCTTGTTCCATCCGAACAAGGCAGCGCGCGACAAGAGTCGCTTGAACGCTGCACTCAAGAGCATGGCCGCCTAAAGTCCCGCCCTTGGCCTGCGAATTGCGGGCCTCGTCACGGCATAACAGCCCGCTGGTTTCGACCATGCGGGTTTTTTGTTTGGGTGCTGGCCGGGAGTGGAGCCAGGGGCAGCCCCGTTCTGCCACGATCAGGCAGTGGCCAGACCTGGCTGCAGCTGGCCGGTTGGTCCGGGTCATGTCGGCTATGTTGCGTTGCAGCAAAAATCCCGATGAGTTGGCGATGGCGGCACGGTTTGTGTCGCTTGCCAGCGTCCGGCAAACGGCGCCGGCGGTTCGGGAGCCTCCCCCTGGGGCCTGCCTATAATCGATTTCAAGCCTGCGCTTGCGATGGAAACGCAATTTGCGGGCTGTTGTTTTTCTGCTCCAGGAGTAGCGCATGCCCGGCCATCTGATGAACACCTACGCGCGTTTGCCTCTTGCCTTGACCCATGGTCAGGGTGCATGGGTGTGGGACCGCGAAGGCCGACGCTATCTGGACGGCTTGAGCGGCATCGCCGTCAACACCGTGGGGCATGCCCATCCCCGCCTGGTCGCGGCGTTGAGTGACCAGATCGGCAAGCTGATCCACACGTCGAATTTGTACGAAATCCCGTTGCAGGATCAACTGGCCGATCGGCTCTGCGCCATTTCAGGCGCCGAGCGCGCGTTTTTCTGCAACTCCGGGCTGGAAGCGAACGAAGCCGCCATCAAGCTGGCTCGCTTGTGGGGGCATGAGCGCGGGTTGGACCGGCCTGAAATCATCGTTTTTGAGCGTGCCTTCCATGGCCGTTCGCTGGCGACGCTGTCGGCAACCGGCAATCCCAAGGTGCAAAAGGGCTTCGAGCCCCTGGTTGAGGGTTTCGTGCGCGTTGCGCTCAACGATGAAACGGCCATTCGCGCGGTGGCTGCAAGCCACCCCCAGGTGAGCGCGGTCTTCATCGAGGCCATTCAAGGCGAGGGCGGCATCAACCCGGCGCAGGCGGACTACCTGCGTTTTCTGCGCCGCATCTGCGATGAGCGCGGCTGGTTGCTGATGATTGACGAGGTGCAATGCGGCACCGGTCGCACCGGCAAGTGGTTTGCCCACCAGTGGGCTGGGGTGCGGCCCGACGTCATCGCGCTGGCCAAGGGCCTGGCTTCGGGCGTGCCCATCGGCGCCTTGCTGGCCTACGGCGAAGCTGCAACCACCTTCGGCCCTGGCCAGCATGGCACGACGTTCGGAGGCAATCCGCTGGCGTGCCGCGCTGCCCTGGAAACCCTGGCCATCATCGAGGATGAGGGGCTGATGGACAACGCCCAGCGCATCGGGGGCTGGATGCAGGAACAGTTTCGCAATCAGCTCGGCGGCCTGACCGGCCTGGTCGCTGTGCGTGGCGCAGGACTGATGATCGGCGTCGAACTCGACCGTCCCTGCGGGGTGTTGGTGAAGCAGGCACTGCAGGAGGGTCTGCTCATCAACGTCACCCAAGACAGTGTGATTCGCTTGTTGCCGGCTCTGATCCTGCGTCAAGAGGAGGCGGAACAATTGCTCGCCATTCTGGTGCCGCTGATTCGGCGCTTCCTGGCCGCTGATCAGCCCGCAGCCTGATCGCCGCGCGCCCAATGTGCTCTTGAGACCCCCACCATGCCGTCCCGCCACAGCCCACGACACTATCTGCAGTTCAGCGATCTCACCGCTGACGAGTATGCGTATGTGTTTGCGCGTACCGCGCTGATCAAGGCCAAGTTCAAGCGTTACGACATGCACCAGCCGCTGGTGGACCGCACGTTGGCGATGATTTTCGAGAAGCATTCCACCCGCACTCGCCTGAGTTTCGAAGCCGGCATGCACCAGCTCGGTGGCGCAGCCATCTACATCAACACCCGCGACAGCCAGCTCGGGCGTGGCGAACCCATCGAGGATGCGGCGCAGGTGTTTTCGCGCATGGTCGATCTGGTGATGATCCGGACCTACGGGCAGGATATCGTCGAGCGCTTCGCCGCGCACTCGCGTGTGCCGGTCATCAACGGCCTGACCAACGAATTTCACCCCTGCCAGATTCTGGCTGACGTGTTCACCTTCATCGAGCACCGCGGCAGCATCCAGGGCAAAACGGTCGCCTGGGTGGGGGATGCCAACAACATGCTCTACAGCTGGCTGCAGGCCGCAGCCATCCTCGACTTCAACGTGCACTTCGCCGGTCCCCACGGCTATGGCGTCGACCTGAACCGCGCCGGCTACCCTGTCGGTGCCGCAGAGCAGGCCCAACTGCGCTGCTTCACCGATCCGGCCGAGGCCTGTGCCGGCGTGCATCTCGTCACCACCGACGTCTGGACCAGCATGGGCTATGAAGCCGAGAATGCCGCCCGCCTGAGGGCTTTCCAGGGCTTCATGGTGAGCGAGGCTTTGATGCGCCGTGCCGACCCTCGGGCCCTGTTCATGCACTGCCTGCCGGCGCACCGCGGCGAAGAGGTCGAGGCCGGTGTCATCGATGGGCCGCAGAGTGTGGTGTGGGATGAGGCCGAGAACCGCCTGCATGCGCAAAAGGCGCTGATGGAGTTTCTGCTGCTGGGGCGGATCGACAGCTGAGGTTCAACCGCTCCTAAGCCAAATTTAAGCCCGTCATCGCATCATCATTCCAGCTCACCCAAGATTGCAAGGCCGACTCCACGTCGGCCTTGCAACGCCGCTTCGAGGTGAAACATGACGCCAACCATCGCCACCCTTTCCGCCCACAATCCGTCGGCAACCCAGGCCGACGTGCAGCCGGTGCGCGCACTTGGGCGGGCAGACTGGCGTGCCGACCATCCGCTGCACCACGGCGGTCTGCATCATCCGACGCAGGCTCGTTTGCTCGGCGCGGTGCGCATCTTGTTCGGTCTGTTCTTTCTCGTCAATTTGCTGCTGCACTTCAACCCGGCTTATGCCGCGCAATTCATGCCCGACATGCTGCGCGCAGCCCGAGCCACGGGCCAACCCGCGTGGCTCGGGCACTGGGTTGATCAGGTGCTCGCGGTGTTCCAGCTCGTTGGTCCAGCGCGGGTTCTGGCCTTGATGTTCGGCATCGAGACCTTGCTCACGCTGGGTCTGCTGACTGGTCTTGGTTTCCCTGCCCTGGGATGGGTGGGCGTGGTGTACGAGCTCGTGTTGTGGAGCACCATCGGCGGCCTGGGTGGGCCTTATGTTTCGGGTGCGACCGATCCGGGCACGGCAATTGTTTACGCGCTGGGTTTCGCCGTCATTGTGCTCACTCGCGCCTGGCAAGGGGCGAGCTGGTGGCAAGGCCAAGCCAGGGCGCCTACGCGCGATGCCCTGCGCCTGGCCTTCTTGCTGTTTGGCGCGCTCTGGGCTTTTGATGCCTGGTGGAAGTGGCAGCCCGGCTTTCTCGGACAGATGGCGAGCTTTCTCAGCGCAGCCCAGGTCGGGCAGCCCGGCTGGGTCGTGAACTGGATTGAGCTGTTCATCCTCGTCATGCAGTCCATCGGGCCGTTCGCGCTGGCCGTGCTGGCGGCATTGACGGAAAGCGCTGTGGCGATCAGCGTCTTG
The DNA here is from genome assembly GCA_021846025.1 of Pseudomonadota bacterium. Lineage (GTDB taxonomy): Bacteria > Pseudomonadota > Gammaproteobacteria > Burkholderiales > Burkholderiaceae_C > Thiomonas_A. The sequence continues at coordinate 1,831 of JAJZDV010000129.1, read as the reverse complement.
TTTGCCCATCGGCTGCCGCTGAAATGGCTGCGCGTCGCGCTGGTCCTGGGTCTGCTCTATTCGCTGGTGTTGTGGACCACGGCTGAGGGTTTCGGTGGCCCGTACGGACCGGGCTTTACCGGCAACAAGGGGGATGTCCTGGGGACCACCAACGTCTACGGCATCATCTTTTTGTTTCTGTTGGCGGCTCTGTGGCGGCCGCGAAGGCCTGTTGTTTGAGATCTCCGTGGCCGCCGCAAGGTTGCTCGCCCGGCTCGTTTGGGATGACGTGCCGGAAGCTCACGCAGAGCTTGCCAAATGACGCAGGCCAGTTCGATGCATCCCAGGCTCACGCTGCTTGGTGGTCCCACGCCTGCGTCTGCGCGCTTCGGGACACTCACAACGGGCGCTGAGATCCGCAGTTCCAGCACTGGCTGAAGGCGCCGGTGTGGCGCTCGCGGCATTGCGCACACACCCAGGCGGGACTGGGTTGCGGGCGCTCCAACGCATCCAGCAGCGCGAGCGCGGCTGGTGTGTGCGAGGCGTCCATGACCCAGACGGCGGGCAAGGCTTGGTCTGGCGGAATCTCACCGGCAATGCTGGAGAGATAGCGCGAGAACACCTGGGCCGGGTAGCCAGCGGCATTGAGCGCATCGGCCCACAGGGTGGCGATCACCAGGTTTGGCGCCACACGCAGGCGCTTCATGGCATCATGCCTTCACGCTGGATTCGCCCAGCAATTCCTGCAGCACACGCAGATACAGTGCATAGCGAGACGGTGACAGTTGCCCGTTGTCCACCGCAAAACGCACCGCACAACCCGGTTCTTGGCGATGGGTGCAGTTGTTGAAACGGCAATCGCCGTTGAGCCTGGCGATTTCAGGCAGGGCATGTTGCAACTGCGACACCGACAATTGGTTCAGTCCGAAGGCCTGGAAACCCGGCGAATCGAGCAGGGCGCTGCGTGGCTGGAGACCGTGCAACGGGTACAGCCTTGTGGCCGTGGTGGTGTGGCGCCCGGCGTTGAGTGCGGCAGAAATGGTCCGGGTCTGCGCCCGCAAGCCCGGTACCAGAGCGTTGGCCAGGGTGGATTTGCCAACTCCCGATGCACCGATGAGCATGCCAACACACCCATCCAGCCAGGAGCGTAAGGTTTGCGCCGCGAGTTCGGGGGCGTTCCTGGCCGAAAGTTCAATGAGGCGATAACCGGCGGCCTGAAGTGGCTGGAGTTGTTCGCGCAGTTGCGCGGCGCTCGGCAACTCGCATTTGTTGAGCACCAAAGCACTTGGAATGCCTTCGGCTTGAGCAGCGATGAGTGCGCGTCCCACAAGTTCGAGGTTGGGTGTGGGCTCCGATGCCGTGACCACCAGGACCAGGTCGAGATTGGCGGCGAACATCTTGCTGCGCCAGGCGTCTTGCCGCCACAGGGCATTGCGGCGCGGCAGGACGGATTCGATCACCGCGGGATCTTGCCCCAGGCGCACCAGCACCTGGTCGCCGCACACCGCTTCGCTGCGCTTGCCCCGTGCCACGCAGGGCAGGGCGGCTTGCTCGCCGGTATCGGCCAGATAGCTGCGCCCGAAAGCCGCAACGATGCGCGCGGGCTGCAGGGCCGGGTCTGGCATGTGCGCGTGCGAGCCGCAATCAGACAAAAGGCCGCTGCGCGTACAGCGCATCTGCCTTGGCCGCGCAGATGAAGTCGTTGCGTGAAATGCCGCCGACCGAGTGGGTGTTGAAGGCGACGACACAACGGTTGTAATGCACGCTCAGGTCTGGGTGATGGTCTTCCCGATGCACGATCCAGGCCAGCGCGTTGACGAAGGCGATGGTGTCGAAGTAGTCGCGGAAGACG
>JAJZDV010000006.1:48618-51072 GCA_021846025.1 Pseudomonadota bacterium | reverse complement strand
TGCCGTTGCTGTAATGGGCGACGCCCAGGTCAATGATGCCGTACAGCTGCACGCTGCTTTGGGCAAAAGCTGCGCTTGAGAATGCGCCCAGAACGGCCAGGGCGAGTAGTGATTTTTTCATCGATGCATCTCCAGAAGATTGTTGGATGAAACGGTTTGCCGCGATGCTGCTTACCGCTGCGGTGCAAGCCGGCTGAGGCTGGGTGCCGGCCGTCACACTCGCCAACTCCGGGATGGGAGTTGCATGCATTTCAGCACCCGGGGATGGGCGGTGCAAGGCCTGCATCCGACATGGGGCCAGATTCCTGAAGTTGCGTTGCAGTGGCACAACATGCCGGGCGCGGCAGCGCGGTGGCCATGCGCCCCCGCGGGCCGGCACGGCCGCCCTGGAGCGAGCCTGGGTCTATGCTTGCGGCCTTGGCCAGGCCTGGGCCTGGGTGGGCTGCGGGTTCGCGGCCGGCTGCCAGCCGTTGAAAGGAGTTCCGTCATGTTCGATCAGCGCCGATCCAAGCCGCCGTCCGCTGCCCAGCCGCGTTCATCGGCGCGTCCAGGCGCGGTCGACCGGGTGCTGATCGCGGCGGACAACGCGCTGAAAACCCTGGCCGGCGGCCTGCAGCCGTCGCGGCCGATGCCGGCGCCGCTCCTGGCGAGGCCACAGGCCAGTCCGGAGGCGGCGGTGCCGCCGGCCGAGCGCGAGCTTTCGGCCAGGCTGATGCGGGTGAACCACGTTGGCGAAATCTGCGCCCAGGCGCTGTACCAGGGGCAGGCGCTGGCGGCGCGCGACGGCCGGCTGCGCCAACATTTTTTGCAGGCCTCGCGCGACGAGGGCGATCACCTGGCCTGGTGCGCGCAGCGCCTGCGCGAACTGGACTCGCGCCCGAGCTGGCTCAACCCGCTGTGGTACGCCGGAGCCTTCGGCCTGGGTCTGCTGGCCGGGCGCGTGGCGGGCGACAAGGTGAGTCTGGGCTTCGTCGTGGAAACCGAGAACCAGGTGGAGCAGCACTTGGCCGCGCATCTGCAGCGCCTGCCGCAGGCAGATGTGGCGTCGCGCGCCGTGGTCGCGCAGATGCAGGCCGACGAGGTGGCGCATGCGCGTGCGGCGGACAAACTCGGCGCGACCCGCCTGCCGGCGCCGGTGCGTTGGGCGATGCGCGGCGCGGCCCGGGTGATGACGACGACGGCGCAGTGGGTGTGAAGGGGCGAGCCGGGGCAACTCGGCTGAGTAACCTTCACGTCGTAGTCGACCGTCTTGGCCACGCCTGCATCGCTTCTGGAGCCGCGTTGCGCGGCTCCATGACCCGCCGAGGCTCGGAGGCGTGCTGTGCTGAAAGCCCCTGGCGCATCCGGCGCGTCTTCGGCGTCGACCAGCGTCTACAATGGCACGACCATGTCGACAGTCACGTTCGATACACACAAATTCATCCGCCGGCTGCGCGATTCGGGTATGTCCGACGCGCAGGCCGAGGCTGTTGCCGACGCATTCCGCGACGCCCAGGGTGAGGCCGACCTGGTGACCAAACCCGATTTGCGCGAACTGGAACTGCGCCTGACCATCAAGATTGGCGGCATGCTGGTGGTCGCTGTCGGGGTATTGCTGGCGCTGCTCCGATTGCAGTGAGTCGTTCATGGCTGTGTCTGCCGTGCCCGGTCGTCCCCAGCACGAGCAAGCGCCACGCGACGGGCCGCCCGCTGGGTTGAGCGCGCGGAATCACAGCAACGGCCTGGCCTTGGCCTGTGCGCTGGGGCTGCTGGTGGCGCTGGGCGGCTGCTCCAGTGTGCCGCTGCAAGGGTCGACGGCCACGGGGCTGGCCCCGGTGAATGGAGCCAGTGGCTGCTATGCGCCGCCGCCCAACACGCGTGCGGCCTACAACCGGACGTACCGCGTGCTGGGGCGCAGCTACACGCCGCTGGCCAGCGCGTCGGGCTACGAGGCGCAGGGGCAGGCGTCGTGGTACGGCTGGGAGTCGGGCTCGACCACGTCCATGGGCGACCGCTTCAACCCGCGGGCCTTCACCGCGGCCAGCCGCACGCTGCCGCTGCCGACCTGCGTGCAGGTCACCAATCTGGCCAATGGCCGCAGCGCGCTGGTGTTGGTGAACGATCGTGGGCCGTTCGTCGACAGCCGCATCATGGATCTGTCGTATGGCGCGGCCCAGGCACTGGGCATCACGCGCACAGGGACGGCCCGGGTGCGCATCGTCGCGCTGGCGGACCATGGACCGCCAGCGCCGGCTCAGGGGGCGCCGGCTGCGCCCGTCTCGCCGGCTGCGCCGCCGATGGATGCCGCCGCGCAACCGGAGACCTTCGCCCCGGCACCCATCGCGGTGGCGCAGGCCGGCGCGGTGAACGCGCCAGGCATCGAGAGCCGGCCGCTGCCGCCGCTGCAAGACGCCAACTCCGGCAGCGTGACGAGCCCGAGCGAAACCTCGGCCGACGCGCCCTCGGCTGCACTGG